>ONOZ01000085.1 GCA_900319595.1 uncultured Bacteroidales bacterium
AACTACAGAAACCTAAATTATGATTTGTTATTCAACAATTCTCTATCAAAACAAAAGAGATAGACTGAATCATCTATCTCCTTTTCGTACTTCTGAAGGGACTTGAACCCTTAAGCCCTTGCGGACACCAGATTTTGAGTCTAGCGCGTCTACCAATTCCGCCACAGAAGCAACTTTGCTTAATCGTGGGTGCAAAATTACAACTTTTTTTTAATATCCAAATATTTTTGGCAAAAAATTTTTCTGTTATATGCATTTTTTATAATTTTGCATTCCAATTTTTAGGAATAGAGTTTAATAATATTCAATTACAAAATGTCAGACATACAAAAGGATACATCAATAATATTTTCTTGTGATGCAAGCAGATATTTAGCAGAAAAAATAGCCGACAATTATGGCAAACCTTTGGGTAAATCTATTTGTTTACATTATGCAGATGGCGAATTTCAGCCTTCTTTAGAGCAAACGGTAAGAGGATATGACGTGTTTATCGTGCAATCTACCTTTGCACCTGCTGACAATGTCATGGAGTTACTAATGATGGTAGATGCAGCCAAACGTGCTTCGGCAAGAAGGATTATAGCGGTGATGCCATATTTTGGATTTGCACGTCAAGACAGAAAAGATAAGCCAAGAGTTCCTATTGCTGCAAAACTAATGGCAGATTTATTGCAGGCAGCAGGAGTAGATAGAATTATTGCTGTAGATTTGCACGCAGACCAAATACAAGGCTTTTTCAATATTCCAGTGGATCATCTAATGGCATCAAGTATATTTATTCCATACTTGAGAGGATTATATAATAATGTAGATAATTTGCTTATTGCTTCTCCGGATGCAGGAGGTGCAAAACGTGCTTCTCAATATGCAAAAATGTTAGGTACTGGCTTTGTAATGTGTCATAAACAACGCTCTCGTCCTAACGAAATTGCGTCTATGCAATTGATTGGTGATGTGCAAGGTAAAGATATTATTTTGGTAGATGATATAATAGATACAGGCGGTACTCTTTGCAATGCAGCAAAACTTATTAAGGAGAGTGGAGCAAACAGTGTTAAGGCAATGATTACGCACCCTGTTTTGTCTGGAGATGCTGTAAATAAAATAGAATCTTCTGTTTTGGAGGAATTGATTGTAACGGATACGATACCATTAAAAAATAATACTCCAAAAATCAAAGTTCTTTCGGTTGCCCCTATCTTTGCTGAGGCAATACGTAGAGTAGAAAATTCTGAATCTATTGCAGACTTGTACGAAAGGGCAATTCAGCACATTGGCTTACAAACTAAATTCTAAACAAACACAGATATTTAAAGGAGATTGCTAAATATTGGCAGAAATTTTGTCATTATGCAAAAAAGTTGTAATTTTGCAAAAAAATTATAGATACATTTAATATAAATTAATAACTTAAGAAGATGAAAACAGTATCAATGAGCGGTTCTTCAAGAAAGAACGTAGGGAAAAAAGATGCTAAAGCGTTAAGAAGAGAAAACAAAGTTCCATGTGTGCTTTATGGTGGCAAGGAAGAGCAAGTTATTTTTGCTGTACCTGCAAGAGATTTTAGAGGATTGTTATTTACACCAGACACTCACTATGTTGAGTTGAATATTGATGGAAACAAAACAATGGCAATACTTCAAGATATACAATATCACCCAGTTAGTGACGAAGTTTTGCATGCCGATTTTCTAAGAATCTTTGATGACCAACCAATAACTATTGCTGTTCCTGTAAAAACAACAGGTACTGCTCCCGGAGTACTTCAAGGAGGTAAATTGCAAATAAAACTTAGAAAAGTTCGTCTTTGTGGTTTGCCAAATGCTATTCCTCAGGAAGTTGTTTTGGATATTAGCAATTTAGGTATAGCACAGGGAATAAAAGTAAATGAAATAAATATTGAGGGCGTAGAGGTTATGGAAGTTAAATCTTCTGTTGTTGTAACCGTACGTACTACAAGAAATGCAGTTGCTAATGTTGAAACAACTGAAGAAGTTGCTACTGAAGAGTAATCAAAAATGAAAGAAATATTTTAACGTATATTTCAAACATTCTTTTACATCAAAATAACAGGCTGCAAAACAAATCAGCCTGTTATTCATTTAAAAAAAATAAAGAGAAGAAATATTTTAATTATTTCAGACAATAAAAAAATAATCACTCTGAATATGGATAAATATCTAATAGTCGGTTTGGGCAATCCCGATAAGGAGTATGACAACACACGACATAATATAGGATATATGGTTGTTGATGAATTGATTAGGCAGATAAACGACAAAAATTCTAAAAACGATTCTGTAAATAATAAAGAAGCCAAATTTTCTTCCGACCGCTATGCTTATAAGTGTGAAACAAAGATTATGGGCAGACAACTTATTGTAATTAAGCCTACAACCTATATGAACTTGAGCGGAAAAGCAATAAGATATTGGCTTGACAAGGAAAATATACCTATTGAAAACCTATTTATTATTGTCGATGATTTGGCTCTACCACTTGGTACTATGCGTTTGCGTTATAAGGGTTCGGACGGAGGGCATAATGGATTAAAGAATATAATAGAGATTTTGGGTACAAGTGCTTTCAATCGTATGCGTTTTGGTATTGGTAGTGATTTTCATAAAGGGGAACAGATAGATTTTGTTTTGGGTAAGTTTTCTGAGGAGGAAATGGGACTATTGAAACCTTACATCACCAAAATTTATGATATTATCAAATCTTTTGTTATGGTCGGTATGGACAAAACTATGAATCTTTATAACAAAAAATAGTATTGTATAAATTTTGAATAATAACAATACTATTTTTGAAAATTAAAATTTATAAACCACCTTTTAACGCTTAATCAATCGTTTAACAATATATTTTTCACCATAAAGTATTCTTAAATAATATATTCCATCAGGTAAAGACGAAATATCAATACTTTCATTAGGATTTGCATTAACTTCTTTCATAATTCTACCATTATTATCATAGAAGCCAATGTAAGTGTTATACTCAATACCCGTTATATTCAATACATTCTCCGCAGGATTAGGGAAAACTTTTATCTTTTCTGCAATTTCTACCTCACTTAGTCCGCTTCCACTATGAGGACAATTAATTTCCTTTATTTCATCTCCCCAATAGAAATTTAAAACAACTGTAGAATCGCAACCTAATTCTGTTTCCAAATGAGTAACATACATACCTGTATCAGAAATTGTTAGTCCATTCATTTCAACAGAACCTCCTTCTACTAAAGACCAACATTGACTCACATATTCAGTAGGATTGACTTGCACTTTCACAATGGTATAGATATCACCACCAGTTTCGTTCTGTGCAGTATGCCTATATTCGCCACTTTCCGAGATATACATATCCAATTTATCAAAATAATACTCTTGATTGTCGCAAATAACAGTATCAATCAATATAGTATCAAAGCGGCGTAGGTCTCTTGATAGATATACTGCCGAATTTTGTCCATCATCACTTATATCGGCAATATCTATCTCTATTTTGTAGTAATAATCTGCAACAACATTAACCAATGCCGTAGAAAGTTTAGTTGTATAACCGTTCATAAAACATTTTGTTTTATTAGGTACCATTTTGCCATAGTCAGGGTTTTGTCTATAATACTGAGGGTTAGATGGAGGAGTAGGATTGCTCTCAGAAGGGAATTTAGGATTGCCATTATTTATAGAATTAAGCATTACGGCAGTGTTTGTCCCCGGTACAAGTGCGATATTTTGCATCTCATAATTAGTTGTACCATGTACGATATTGCCTAAAGAATCGTAAGGTCCTGAGAAAAAGAATCCGTAAAAGTCATTAATCGCTTTACCTACACCCTCATTGTATTCTTTTGAAGCAAACGAATATGTAAATGCAAAATTATTGATTTTAGGTTTAATCCAGAACACCAATGAACCAATATCCATCATTCTTTGCGGCTTTTTACCTTTTTCAATACAATCTTTGCAGTATTGATAATAGAACCCTAAAACTTGCGAGGTATCATTGTTTTGAGGAGTAGCTCTGTCGTTTCCTCCAGTTGTTGATGTATGTTTACCAGCATCTATGCAAGGACCAGTAACTATTACAAGCCCCTCGTCCATTGGCATATGCATTCCTGTTGTATCGTAATTGACAAAAGAACCTATAGCGTTACTTTTTACGATAGTATCTCCATTAAAAGTTGCCAAGTGAAGACTATCGACAACCAATTCAATATTCGGACCTACTAAGTATTTTTGTACCAAATCTGCCACTTTGGAGTTTCTCAATTGTGTAATTTCTACTTGAGAGTAGGAATTGATTGAAAAACATAACAAAATAAATACGAATATATACTTCCCAAAATTTTTCATACTAATATATGTTTTTTTATAATTAAACATCTATTATTCAACTCGCAAAGATACAAATTTATTATTATTATTTCCAAATTTTTTATTATATTTTTTTATCTTACTACAAATTTTGTGCCGTAAATATGCTGTTTTGAGAGAATCTGTATATAGTATAATCCGCTTTTAAATGAAGATATATTTATGGTAGGGTTAGCTGGGGAGACTTCTTTGCATATTAGTTTATTTCCAAGGCAATCAAATATATAGACATTGCTTGTTTGCGTAAGACCCTCTAGAGTAATTTGATTATCAGCAGGATTTGGACTAATGGTTATTATATTTTGCATGTAATTTATATCTTCATTTGATACAAAACAATCTATTTCTTGTGTTACTTCTCCATAACGGACATCGTAAATAATAATAGAGTCGCATCCAAATTCTGTTTGCAACGTTGAAACAAATACTCCTTCTGTTGAAATCTCCTTCCCATTCATATCAATAACATCTCCGTCTCTTAACGTCCAACAGAAACTATGATAACTTGTTGGGTTGATTCCCAAATTCAATATAGTAATACTATCCCCCATGGTTTCGTTTTGTTTTATACAAGTATATGTTCCTTCTCTTGTCAAAACGCTGTCCAAACATTCAAAATAATATTCTTCATTGTCGCAAATGGAGGTATCAATATAGATGGTGTCAAATCTTCGCATATCCTTAGAAAGATAGATTGCAGAATTTAGTTTATGGTCGTTTATGTTGGCAATATCTATTTCTATTTTGTAGTAAGCATTATCAATAACATTTACCAAAGCAGTAGGGAGTTTTACGGTATAAGCCTCCATTAAGCAATTTTGCTTGCACTCGGTGGTAGTTTTTAACTTATGATATTCAGGATGTTTTGGTTCAGGGTCATAATCTCCTCCATGATTTACGGTATTTATCATAACAGGGATTTGTGTTCCAGGTATTAGTGCAATATTCTGCATAACGTACGCCGTACTACCTGCTAAGAAATTACCATCTTCATCATATGGTCCCGAGAAGTAGAAACCAAAAAAATCGTTATACAAACTTCCTTCATATTTATTGTATTCATTGGACGCAAAGCAATAAGAGAAAGAAAAATTATTTATATTACAGTTTATCCAAAAACTCAAAGAACCTATATCATGCATCTCCATAATTGGAAGATTGTTGTCTATACAATACTTACTATATGTAAAAAAAAACGCAGAATCTTCAAAATCCGATAAACTACTTGAAGGAACAGCATTTGGAGAGAAATATTTGGCATCATTCCCTGCACTTTTATAATTTCCTGTTACAATAACCAAGCCTTCGTCCATTGGCATATTGCAAGATGTTGTGTCAAAGTTGGAAAATATACCTAACTGATTGCTATATACTGTATCTTTATTGTTGAATGTAGCACGATGCATATCATCTACAACAAGCGTAACGTTAGGACCTATCAAATACTTTTCTACAAGTTCTGCCACACTAATACCGCTCGTATGAGTTACATTGACTTGTGGAAACAGATTTACAAAAGTACAAAATAAGAAAGCTAATATTATTACCCGTTTATTCACAATTGCAAATATAATCATTATTTGTAAATCTACAAAATTTTTACATATAAATTTCCAAATATCGCCTTTTTTTATTACCTTTGCATTGCAAAATATGATGAATTTATGGTACAAGATAACGGTCATTCAATAATTTATATCAAAAACATGGTATGTCCGCGTTGTATATTTGCGGTGGATAATCTTTTAAAGCAAAATGGTATTGATATTGTCAAAATAGAACTGGGTAAGGCTGAGATTAAGGGTAGTTTAAGCAAAGAACAAAAAAGATTATTACAAAAAGAATTAAACGATTTGGGTTTTGAACTTTTAGATGACAAGATAACAAGGCGAGTAGAACAGATAAAGAATGCTATAATAGATTTTGTGCATTATCAATCTAATAATGTGAATATGAATTTATCGGATTACATAGTGTCCAAACTACATCAAGACTACTTTTCATTGAGTAAGATATTTTCAGAAAACGAAAGCACGACCATAGAAAAATACTTTATCTTGCAGAAAATAGAACGCATCAAGGAATTATTATCTTACAACGAATTGACTTTGAATGAAATTGCTTTAGAGATGAATTATTCTTCGGCGGCTTATCTTTCTACGCAATTCAAACAAATAACAGGGATGACACCCTCGCAGTACAAACTAAGCGAAACAAAGAATCGTAAATGTTTGGATAGTATTTAACTATTCAGATTGTTGTTTAATTATAACCTTGTTTCTAGCCACCTCAACCTCTGTACGTTTGCCGTGAATGAATGCGTGATTGTCTTCCCCAATATGTCCAATAGGAAGATTGAATGCTATCGGAAAGTTGTATTCTTGAGTAATTTGCTTAATTATTTCATATGCCGTGTGTCCAAAAGGTATTGTGTTGTCATGCATATCCGTCATTTGTCCAACTAGAAGTGCTTGCACTTTACCAAGTTTGCCACTACGTTTAAGTGCTTGCAACATTCGGTCAATATGATAAAGATACTCGTCCAAATCCTCTATAAACAATATAGCATTATCTGTGTCGCCCAAACTATTACTGCCTAATAGTGAATATATAACGGATAGATTTCCGCCTACAATTGTTCCCTCCGCCTTACCTTGTCTATTCAGGTGGTGTGAGTTGCATTCTATGATATTATTGTTATTGAAAAGGATATGTTTTAAACTATTTGTTGCCACACTATTAGATAAGGAAGTAATATTTATAGGCATAATTCCATGAATAGTAGGCAACCCTATATTATAATATATATGCATTAAAATAGCAGTAACGTCCGAATAGCCGACAAGCCATTTGGGATTTTTCTGTAGCGATTGCCATTTGATTTTATCCAGTATTCGAACACTTCCATAGCCACCTTTTGCAAAGAATATTGCTTTAATGCTCTTATCATCAATCATTGTTTGCAAATCTTCTGCACGCAAAGCATCATTGCCTGCAAATTGATTGTCTTTTGCTCCGATGGTTTTACCTAATACAACTTCCAATCCCCAAGATTCAAACAATTCTTGTGCAAATTGTATGTCTGCAACATCAACGGCACGTGCTGAAGAAATAATTGCTACCTTATCGCCAATTTTAAGTGTTTCTGGTGTTATCATCGTTATATATTTAAGATTATAGACTTTTTGGCATTTTATGGAACAGGGTCATAACCACTACCTCCCCATGGATTGCATCGCAAAATTCTCTTCAACGCTAAGAATGAACCCTTAAAAGGTCCATATTTCCTAATTGCTTGCAAAGCATAAGTAGAACAAGTCGGCGTAAAACGACAAGAGGCTGGTGTCAATGGAGATATGGCTGTTTGATAAAAACGTATCAAAATAACTATTATCTGTTGTAATAATGAGTATGGCAATCTTAATATTTTTTTTACAAAAGACATTTTCATTACTTATTCTTGTACCTTTGAATTTTGATAATTAAGTATCTCTTTTTGTAATGTGCTTAAGATTTCTTGCATTTTTTTTTCAATCAAAACAAAATTGGACATTTCTTTATGAACATATGATACAGAAAAATCTATATTCAATCCCTTTTGTTTTGCAAGAGTTTTCAATTCTATAGAATTTAGTCTATAATTTTCACGTATCAATCGTTTTATTCTATTGCGATTTACTGCCAATTTTTGATAACGTTTAGGGCAAACAACTAAAATCTCCGTGCTACCCTCACCGTTTTTTATTATGTAACGGACGGATAAAGGAAATACAAGAAAACTCTTTCCTTGCCTGAAAAGAGTCTCTATTCTTTTTTTGGAATGAAGTCTTTGTGCTTTGTCAAATTCAAACATTTTATGATTTTTTTGCATTACTTCGCTTTGTCACAGACTTCTTTGCTGTTGTAGTTTTCTTTGGTGTCGTTTTTGCAGTTTTCTTTGTTGCTGTTGTAGTTTTCTTTGCAGTCGTTGCTGCCGATTTTTTTTGCACAGACTTTGTGGTTCTCACTGCTTTTGTTTCTTTTTTCGCTCCCTTAGTTTCTTTCTTTTCAGTTTGTTTTTTTATTACTTTTGCTTTGGATTGTTTTACTTGACCACCTTCTTCAAAGAAATGTTCCAAAGCCATAATCATAGAAGGATTTTTCTGAGTAGGAGCGGCAACGTGTACTTGTAGTTTGGCTTTTTGCAAGGCAGATTGAGTAGGTTTTCCAAAAGCAGCAATAACAATATCGTCAGATGTTACATT
Source organism: uncultured Bacteroidales bacterium (assembly GCA_900319595.1). Taxonomy (GTDB): domain Bacteria; phylum Bacteroidota; class Bacteroidia; order Bacteroidales; family P3; genus Scybalousia_A. The sequence goes on from ONOZ01000085.1 coordinate 8,633, forward strand.
TGGAAAATTTTGAGTAAAAGACTTCACGCCAATAGGAGCAAACATTACCACCATATCATATTTCTTTATATCTATCTTGGACAAATCTTTTGGTTCTGAGCGGTGCATTATAATTTTTGTGTAATTTATTTTGGCTGCATCCAATTTTTTGAAATTAACATTAGAAGCGTCCTCTGCACAAGGGAACAAATACCGAGATTCTTTGTGCTTATGTATAACAGTAATTAACTCATCAAAAGTAAGTTTGCCATAAAATATTTTACGCTTACGATATTGAATATAATTTTGTAGATAGTTTGCCACAGAGTCTGTTATACAAAAGAATTTCATGCCATCAGGTATAGTCAAACGCATTTCCTTTGCAAAATAAAAGTAATTATCTACCGCCATCTTGCTTGTCATAATCACAGCAGGATAATCCAATAAGGGTATGCGCTGAGCCCTAAATTCTTGATTGCTAATTCTCACCACTTCAAAAAACTTGTTGAAGGTAAGTGAAAGACCGTATTTTTCTGCTAATACATTGTATTGAGATTGCTCCTTTTCGGCTGGAGCGTTTTGTGAAATTAGAATATTCTTTATTTTCTTTGCCATAAAGTTATCTCTTCCCCTTTAAAAAAATAGCACTTTTGTTATAACTACCAATGGTAAAAATTCCAAAGTGCAAAGATAGAAAAAAAGATAAATATGAGAAAATTTAAAGGTATGAATAATTGCAAAAAAACATCTAAGCAATCTCGTAACATACAGCAATACAAGTAATAACGAAGATATGATTAGAAAAATATCTTGATAAAAAGATGGAGCATAAATACTAAAAATTGTCGGTATAAATATCAAAAAACTGCCCAAAACAGAGAAATTTAATAAAATTTGTACATAATAATTGGAAATTCTCTTTGCAGCAAACACCCAAGAGAAAAACTTTATGAACAATATCTTTATATGATAAACAACTATGCAACAGACGTAGATTGCAATCCATAACAAAAATGAATTCTTTGTTATTTCGTCTATCCAAAGTGAGTGCCCCCGTAAATTTGGTATAATACTAAAATAATTTATTGTACATAAAATAAGAAAACTTACTAATGGTAAAAAAATTATTAGTATTGGAATGAAACTTATTGGTTGTATAGTTGTACCGTTTTTAGTAGATATTCCTATTTGATTAGAAGAAAAACACCCTTGAAGTAAAGGCAATAAACTATTTTTTGCAAATCTGACAAGCAATGCTATTAAAAAAGTTATGACAACAAAAGCCACAAAAATCCAATCTGTTGATTGAGAAACAGAATGTTGTTGCATTTGCAAATCTTTTGAGTACGACGTTTTTTCTTTAAATAAAGTCGGACTAATTTGTTGTTTAAACTCAGATTCTTTTATAGTTGCAAAAAGGTAGTTGCGAAAAGATATGTTTTCCCCACCCGTCAAGTTGATTGTTAAAGGATTTTTGTAGATATATTGCGGGACAAAGAGGGAGTCCTGATTTGTCAATGTGATATCAATAGTATGTATAGTGTCCTTTGTCGCCATAATTAGTCTATCTTGTAATGATAAGTTTTTTGATAGCGTACCTTTCTTTGTCCTTTGTTACAACAATATGATATATTCCCGTATTCAAGTGTGCTACATTGATTTCATTATTTGTCTTTGTAGAAAAATCTCTGTACCACACCACTCCATTTAGGTCTATTATTGTAATATCGCTATTTATTGGCAAATTATTTACGTAAATGTGGCTGTTAGCAGGGTTTGGATATACTTCTATATTATCTAACAGAACATCTTCTAACGAAAGTATAACACTATCTGTCCCGTAACTTAGAGTAACATCGTCTATCCACGCACAATCCTTTCCAAATGAATCACTTTGATCTTTTTCGTACGAAAAGCAAAGCGTATGTTTGCCATCTGGAATCGTAAAAGTGTATTTCTGCCAATCTTTTTGGTAGCCAAAATCGTCATATCCGTAATTTAAAGTCAGTTGTGTCTCATTATCTACATAGAATTTAAATTTATCATAATCCTTTTCTGAAGAAACCTTAGCATAAAAAGATATTGTCATAGAAGTACTATTATCTAATTCAAGTGAAAGGCGAGATTTTTTATTATCTGCAAGGTTAGATTTGCTTCTAGCACAGTGCTTTCCACTATGATGGAGAGTTGTATCTATAAACCAAGGATTTTCTTCATCGTTTTGCCAATTGAATGCAGTAAAACCTTGTTCAAAAGTTTCTATTTGTGCCAATAATGGAATAGTAAATTCTTTGGACACCTCATAATCTCCAGACGCATACGTTATATCAAATGAAAACTGTTCGCTTTGCATATCTAACACATTGAAAACAAATAAAACCGTATCATTTTCACCTATTCCCAATGTCTTTACGCTTTTTGTCAAATCATCTGCATTTACATTTTTAGATAAATTACTCATCATTGCTGTACCTTGTGGTGTTTGTTTTTTACCATAATTACTTAATTGTACAAACAATAATATTGTATCATTTTTGCGTTGCATGGAAGAGGAAGAAATAGATATATCTGGAGCAAATACCTCCATTTTTTTGTTTTGAATGTTTATTACAGAATCCGATTGCGAAATAACAAATTCTAAATCAATGATTTCAAAATTTTTTACTCCATTTTTTACCTTAAAATCAAACGCTCTATTTGCATGTATTGAAGTTTTAGAATTTATTTCGGTGAATAAAAAAATACTATCGGAGATTGATAAATTTTTATCGCTGTTTAATTTAATTTTACCATCTATCTGCGTAATATCTTGAGTTGAACAGTTTTGCAAATCAAAACTAATTCTATATTCTTCCCCTTCCATCAAAAACTCCACTCTTTTCCTGTCTTGTTTATTAGTTATAGTTATATTTGTTAATGCGATAAATGGCTTATTAGGTGCAACAAATTTTATGGAGTCTATTAGTGGTCTATAAAATTGATTTGTCAATACTATATTTATTGTTGTTGGGTCCAAAATATTAGATATATCCAAAATAGCATCACCCAAAGAGTCTGCCTTGTGTACATCAAATAATTTGCCATCACAACTTAAAGCAATATAAGTCATAGGTATGGTTTTTATATGTAAAGTTTGTGTGCCAATAACAATAGTATCGGGAATATTGCATTCAAAACGTTTTGGTATTCCCACATATGGCATTAGTGTTGGGTCGCCCTGCAAATTGTACATCTCCCAATAGTGATTTGTATAGTATGAAAGCGATTGTGTAACCGCCAAACAGCCCGCTTGAAGTATTTGTCCCATTGTGATATAGTGTTCTGACAAATTTTCGCCGTGTGTATGAAATAATCTATCGTATATTCCTAATGTTTTATTGTCATATTGCGGTTGCAAAGTTACGTTTTTACTACCTACTGCCCAATAATAATCCTCGTCCCATAATGTATAATCTGATGAACCAATACAAGCAACCGCTCCTTTATTGTTTGCTTGCAAAAGGGTAGTGGTAAAACAATCCCGTTCGGTGAATTTGCCTGTATTACAACTATTATTTAGGATTACAAAATACTTTCCGTAGTTGCTAAGCGTACTATGTACATCATTACTTCTGAAAGAAGGATTTTGCCAACCCTGAGGAAGACCATGACCTGAGTAATTTATCCAACTTACAGAATTGTTAAGTATATTGTAAATCTCTTGTTTATTTTGTTCTTCACTGCTCGTTGGATTGTAATATACATTTGTATCTGTCAGATTTGCAAGATATTGTTTTGCATAGTACATTTGACCATTTGTAAAAGTAGGAGCATTATCTCCTAATTCCTTTCCTGCCACTAAAAGAGAGTTTTTGAGGTATTCCCCATCTATAAACTCATATTTTTCATAATTGATAGTTTTTGCTATTATGTTGTTAAGAGTTTGAGTATCGTTTGCTGAAATTCTACCATAGAATAAATCGGGAAGAATATCGGAAGTGTATTCAGCATAATACAAATCTGTTGGGTGTTGTGGATAAATGTCTATGACATATCTACCTTGAAAGGTTGGAATGACAGATGTATCGCCCACTATTAGTAAATAATCAAAAGGAGGGTTCAATGGTGTAGCATTAAGATACATTTCTTTTAGATAATTCCTTATTTGCGTTGTATCTTTTCCTATTTGTTGGGTGTAAATCTCCGTAACCTCAAACCCTTGCATTGTTTTCCACTTCACAAAACTATTAAGAGATTGTTTAAAGTTTTCATCGCTTAAAATACATAACTTTAATGGTCTATCTATATTACTTTGCTGAACTTTTGCAGACATAGATTTATTATAAGGAGAAAGGAAAGAAATCTCTATTTTTACCTTTTTGATTCTTTCCAACGCATTCATAACGGGATTATATCTCAACGGCAGGAATTGTAATATAGCAAGATTCTTTTCTCCTCGTTTGCCCACTTTATGAATAGTTATATTATCTTGATTATCAAACATATTGTTACTATAATATGTATGATTAAAGAAAAATCTATGATTCGTGTCCTTTTTTAATAGGGATTTTTGCTTTGGAGCAATCAAAATGTTGTCATCAATATATATTGTGTCTTTTTGTACAAAGATTTCCTTTATTTTGATTTCGCAATTTTCGGGGATATTTATAATTTTATTTAAACAAGGTAACTCTGCACAGCCTACGTTTGAGGTTTTTGCAAAATCATCACTTGTTTTTATGGTGTAGAACTTACTATTATTCAATTCTATGGGTTTGAAGTCAAAGTCATTGTCGTTAAACTCAAATTCCATAGATATTTGTGCTAAAAGTAAATTGGTACAAAAGCAAAATACAAATAATATAATAGGTTTAAACTTCATCTCCTTATGGTTAAAATTTAATTTGCAATATTACAATAATTTTTTGATTTTTCCTTATCATTTGATAATAATTTTTCATAATTTTATATGTTGGCAATTGCAAAATGAAACGACATAATTAAGAAAATTAGCCAAAAATTTGGCAGTTATAGATAAAGATAGTAACTTTGCAACTCAATTTTTGAACACAATATTAATTTAATATTAAAAAAAGAGATGGCAGTAAAAATTAGATTACAAAGACATGGTAAAAAGAATCAACCTTTTTATCATATCGTAATTGCGGATGCTCGTGCAGCACGTGATGGAAGATTTGTTGAAAAAATAGGAACTTACAATCCATTGACCTCACCTGCAACGGTGAATATTGATATAGACAAGGCTTGTCAATGGCTACAAAATGGAGCACAACCTACAGATACTGTACGTTCATTGCTTCGTTACACAGGAGTTTTGTACAAAAAACACTTAATGGGTGGAGTTGTTAAAGGGGCTTTTTCTCAAGAGGTAGCAGATAAGCGTTTTAACGACTATATGGAAGAAAGAGAAAAGAAAATTGCTGCTAAGATTGCAAAGAATGCTAACGATAAAAATGCTAAACGCAAAGAAGCATTGAAAGCGGAGGCCGATGTAAATGCTAAACGTGCTGAGGCAATTGCAAAGAAACGGGAACAAGCAGAGGTTTCTAACGATACAGCAGAGGAAACAACAGTAGAAACTCCAGCAGCAGAAGAACCTACTGTAGAGGCTCCTGCAACCGAAGAAACTGTCGCAGAAACTCCTGCAGCAGAATAACAGATTAGTAAAATATTTTGTTATAAAAACTTATGAAGGTCTGTATTTAGATACATCAAATATAGACCTTTAGTTTTTTGTTATCTATTTATGAAAAAAACTTTAAATTTGCACCATTAGATTGTGTAAGAAATCTTGGATAAATATAATTATGAAAAAAGAAGATTGTTTTTATTTAGGTAAAATCATAAAACCATTTGGTTATAAGGGAGAAGTTGTATTGTTTTTGGATGTTGATGATATGCAAACATACAAAGATTTGCCGTATGTGTATATAGAAATCAATAAACGACTTATAAAATATGATATAGACTCTTTCCGTTTTCATGGCAATAAGGTTGTTGTAACTTTTAAGGACGTTAGAGCAGATGAGGTAAGTACCTTGATAGGAAAGGAGATGTATTTGCCATTGGAATTCTTACCTAAACTGGAAGGAAATCAATTCTATTTTCACGAGGTCATAGATTTTGAGGTGATTGATAAAGAAAAAGGCAATATTGGTACAATTGCAGAAATCATTGACAACACAACTCAACCTATAATGAGTATAGATTTTAATGGCAAGGAAATCTTGATGCCATTGATTGATGAAATTTTGGACAAGGTGGATAGAGAAAATAGAAAAATGTATATCCACGCTCCCGAAGGTTTGATAGATATTTATTTGACATAATTATTTTGCTCAAATTTATGTAATTATAATAAAAAATTGTATTTTTGCACCTTAAATACAAAGAAATATTATGGCAAAAGATAGAAAAGCGGCAGAATTACTTAGTAAAATTGCAATAAAAGCAATACAAGATAAAGTTGGGCAAGATATTACGTTAATAGATTTTGAAGGAATAAAAGGTTCTTTGTTTGATTATTATGTGATATGTACTGCAAATTCTCCTTCTCACGCAGACAGTTTAGCAGAAAACATAAGAAAGAAAGTTAAAGAAGAGATTGGATTAAAACCAACGAAAGAAGAGGGTTTGCAAAATTGTCAATGGGTGCTTTTGGACTATTTTGATGTGATAGTCCATATATTTCTTCCCGAAACGAGAGAGTTTTACAATATAGAAAGTATGTGGAAAGACGTAAAACAGACACATTTTGATAATATAGACTAAATAGGATATGGCAGAAAAGAAGAAAAAAGAATTTAGAATCAATCCATCGGGGAACAATAACAATAAACAGAAATTCAACATAACTTGGATTTACGTCATTATGTTGATTGGTATTTTCTTTTTGTATTTTACGGGTAATAAGGATTCTAAAGTAGATAAGGAAGTTCGCTGGGATAAATTGCAAAAAGTACTTGTTCAACATGATTACTCAAAAATTGTTGTTGTCAATGGTCAATTTGCCGAGGTTACTATAAAACAAGACGCTATACGTAGAGATACAATGTATAATGACTTGTTTAATACAGACGGAGGTTTGTTTTCTCAAAACAGCACCGATTTAAGTAAGTTACAGGCTATGTATATTTATAGATTTGTAACTTATGAAGATTTTCGCTCGCAACTTCAGACAATAGAGAATCAATGGATAGTCATAGATACAACGGATAAAGGTTTGACTGAGTTACAAAAACAAGAGATTATAGCAAATAATAGAATTAATGTGCAAAGTGAAACTCGTAAAAGTCTGCTTGGCGGAGGTGGTGGATGGATATTTTCTACACTTGGGTTGATTCTATTTTGGATAATCTTATTCCGTTTTATGAATAGAGGTGCTATGGGTGGTGCTTCTGGTGGATTAGGAGGTATTTTTAGTGTTGGAAAAAGTCGTGCCAAACTTTATGAAAAGGGTAAGAATGTAGAAGTTACTTTTTCTGATGTTGCCGGATTGGAAGAGGCAAAAGTGGAGATAAAAGAGATTGTAGATTTTTTGAAAAATCCAGATAAATATACTAAGTTAGGAGGTAAGATTCCTAAGGGTGCATTGTTGGTTGGTCCTCCGGGTACAGGCAAAACTCTTTTGGCAAAAGCCGTTGCTGGAGAGGCAAAAGTGCCATTTTTTTCAATGAGTGGTTCGGATTTTGTAGAAATGTTTGTAGGTGTTGGTGCTTCTCGTGTTAGAGATTTGTTTGCAAACGCAAAGGCAAAGGCTCCTTGTATTATTTTTATAGATGAAATTGACGCTATTGGTCGTGCAAGAGGAAAGACATTGGCAGGAGGTGCTAACGATGAAAGAGAAAATACCCTTAACCAGTTACTAACAGAAATGGACGGCTTTTCTACTAATAGCGGTGTCATAATTCTTGCGGCTACAAATAGAGCCGAGATTTTGGATGCTGCACTTTTGAGAGCCGGTAGATTTGATAGACAGATTTATGTGGAACTTCCGGGTGTTAAAGAAAGAGAAGCAATTTTTAATGTGCATATGAAAGGGTTGAAATTCAATGCTAATGAAGTTAATATTGCTTTTCTGGCAAAACAAACACCAGGATTTTCAGGTGCAGATATTGCAAATATTTGTAACGAGGCTGCTTTGGTTGCTGCAAGGCATAATCACAATATTATTACCCGTCAGGATTTCCTTGATGCTATTGACAGAATTGTGGGAGGAATGGAAAAGAAAAGCAAAGTCATATCTGTTAAGGAAAAAGAGCGTATTGCTTACCATGAGGCAGGACATGCGGCAGTTAGTTGGTTAAGAGAATTTGCTAATCCTTTAATAAAGGTTACCATTGTGCCACGCGGACAGGCATTAGGTGCTGCTTGGTATGTGCCAGAGGAGAGGCAAATTACCACCAAGTCGCAGTTGATAGACCAAATGATTTCTTTGTTAGGTGGTAGGGCAAGTGAAGAGATTGTGTTTGGAGAAGTTTCTACCGGGGCGTTGAACGATTTGGAACGTGCTACAAAGATGGCTGTTAGTATGGTAACTTATTATGGTTTAGACGAGAAAATAGGAAATCTTTCTTATTATGATTCCTCACCAGATAGAGAATATTCGTTAGGAAAGCCATATAGCGAAAAAACTGCCGAACTTATAGACAATAGGGTTAGAGAATTGATAGAGAGTTTGTACATTCAAACAAAAGAAATACTAACTGCTAATAGGGAGAACTTAGATAAATTAGCGAAAATCCTAATTGAGCGGGAGGTTATTTTTAGAGAGGATGTTGAGGAGATATTTGGTCCGCGTCAATGGGAAGATAGTATAGAAGGTATCAAAGATATGATTGTTCCTAAACGTAACGAAGACAATCAAACATTGCAAGAAAATAAAGCAAACGAAGATAAACCTAATGAAGACTAATTCCGAAAGGGAAAAAATATTGAAATTGTTACGAAATTCATTACTTGATAGCGATGAACATGTGTCCGTTATGGCAACAGACGAAGATATTTTTGTATCAAAGAGTAATGATCCGGTAATGGTCTTTGCCGAAAGGTTATCAAGTGATGGCGGTAGATTTGTTTATTGTCAAAATGAAGTAGAATTATTCGAAAATCTAAAAAATCTTGCTAATTATAGAAAATGGCAGCACTATAATGCCTACTCGACTAATCTGCAAACATACCTACAGGCAAATGGTTTGGATTCTACACTTGCCGACCCAAATGTCAATGTGGGTATTTCGCTTTGTCAAGGGATTGTTGCCCCAACGGGAAGTGTTATTATCACTTCAGCACAAGGAGCGGGACGAACATTAGTACATTTTCCGCAAATTATGATTGTTATAGCAATGGCTTCTCAAATTTATACTTCTTATAAACAAATACTCAATCGAATGCCAGAAACTTTACCCGAATGGATTCTTTCTATAAAGACGGGCAAACTGATAGAAGAAGACATTAAAGAGTTATATATTTTTGTCGTTGATGAATAAAAAGCAAATATTATGAGTAATTTACTAACACGAGCAGTAACGGGAGCAATTTATGTTTTGAGTGTGATATTGGCAATATTTATTCACCCAAAGGTTACTGCCATTTACTTCTTTATTATTGCTATGATGGGCTTGTGGGAGTTTTATAATATAGCATCTAAAAAAGAAGGTATAACACGTGCTAATATTATAGGTTTTTTACTTGCAATATCTGTGTATTGGTTTTTTGTTGGTTTGAGTTTGCATACAAATTTCGTAGCAATATGTTTGTTTTTGATAATGCTAAAAATCATGGCTTTGTTTATTGCAGAACTCTATCAGAAAAGCGAAAATTCTTTTACCAATATAGCATATACCATTTTAGGTGTGATTTATGTTGTTGTGCCATTAGCTCTAACTAATTTACTTGTCATTTTGCACGGCGAATTTTCACCCATGATTTTGATGAGTGTATTTATATTTGCTTGGTGTAATGATACCTTTGCATATTTGACAGGAATGAAATTTGGCAAACATAAACTATTTGAACGCATATCACCAAAAAAGACTTGGGAAGGTTGGATTGGGGGTTTTGTTTTTACAATTATTGCAGCCATTATTGTTGCTTATTTTTCCGATGCACTTCATACTATAGATTTTATTGCCATTGCAGTAATAACTTCTGTTTTTGGGACTTTTGGCGACCTTGTAGAATCAATGTTCAAGCGACAATTTGGAGTAAAAGATAGTGGAAATATTCTACCAGGACATGGTGGTATATTGGATAGATTTGATATTCTACTTGTCGTGCTTCCTATAGTATTCTGTTATCTATTGATTAGATTTTAATAATTATAAAAATTCATAAACACAATGTATATACATAGAGAAGGATATAAGATTTCGTTTATAACGCTTATTTGTTTTGTAATTTTGACTTGCGTTATTCTAATATTTGCTCATGGTTGGATTAAATGGTTATTGGAGGCTATGGTATTTACTTTGAGTTTCTTTATAATTCGTTTTTTTCGTATGCCGAATAGAGAAATTTTGGATAATCCAAACAAAATTGTTGCTTCTGCCGATGGTACAATAGTGGTTGTTGAGCAAGTTTTTGAAAATGAATATCTGAATACGGAATGTTTGCAAATTTCTACTTTTATGTCGCCAAATAATATACATGTCAATCGTTACCCTATCTCGGGGCGTGTGATATATACCAAATATTATGATGGTAAGAAACTCTATGCTCGCAATCCCAAATCATCTCTTTTGAACGAACGGACAAGTGTTTGTATAGAGCGGGAAGATGGCAAAAAAGTCTTGGTTAGACAGATTGCTGGGGCGTTGGCAAGAAGAATTATTTGTTACGCAAAGGAAGGTGAGATGGTAAAACAAGGGCAGGAATTGGGCTTTATCAAATTTGGCTCACGTGTTGATTTGCTTATTCCGTTGGATTCCGAAATTCACGTGGAGATAGAGGATAAAGTTCGCGGGGGACAAAGTGTTATTGCAACCATATAACTTTGCTAAACCACTAAAAAAAATGAAAAATTATTAAAAAACCCCTCTTTTTTTATATATTATATTATTAATTATATTATTGTCCGTAATTTTTACATAGGCTTCTGTAATTTTTACGTTTTGGTGGTTGTAATTTTTTCCATCATCATATATTGTAAAATTTCTATTGCTTTGCCGTTTGTAGAAGTAAAAGATTTTTCGTAATTTTGCAAAATAAACTTTTGAGTATAGTTCAGATATGTTAATAGTTGGCAATAGTATATTAAGCGATGATATAAAGGACAAATTCTTTTGTTGCAATATTGAAAATTGCAAAGGTATGTGTTGCGTAGAAGGTGATTTTGGTGCTCCAATAACGAAGGAGGAAAAGAAAATCATTAAGAATCTTTTGCCACAAATTATACCTCATCTACCCCAAAAAGCTCAAAAAGTGATTAAAAACAAGAATTTCTTTACTTATGATGATGAAGGTAACCTTGTAACCCAGATTATTGATGGCAAGGATTGTGTTTTTGCATTCCAAAGCGAAGAAGGTTATACCTATTGCATATTTCAAAAGTTTTACTTGGAGAAGAAAATTGATTTTATCAAGCCTATTTCCTGCCATCTGTATCCTATTCGTATTAGTGAGTATGATGAAATGACGGCGTTGAATTTTCATCACTGGGACGTTTGTCAAAGTGCATTAGAGGAAGGCAAAAAAAGAAATATTCATGTATATGAAAATTGTAAAGAGCCACTTATTCGTTATTTTGGGCAAAGGTGGTATGATGAATTATTGAAAGAAATTGCAAGGGAGAAATAGTCTATATTTATTCTTTGTGATTATTTAATTTTTTTCGCAAATAAATAAATTATTCACGCTGATTACCAGTTTATTTTCACCACCTTTAAAAATGAAAAAAGATTTACAAAAATTATATTCGCAAATCTTTTTTCTTTGATTACTTGTCCAGTTCGGCTTGTCTTAATTTCTGAACATAAATCGCTTTCAATTTTTTCTCTCTTGCGATAACAGACGGTTTTGTAAACTGCTTTCTGTTTCTTAACTCTCTTACTACTCCCGTTTTGTCAAATTTACGTTTCAGTTTCTTAAGAGCCCTTTCAAGGTTTTCACCTTCTTTAATTGGAACAATAATCATAAATAATACCTCTTTCTTTTAATTGTTAATAAATTTTGTTAAATGAGTTTGCAAAGTTATAACATTTCTTTTTCCCCACCAAATTTTTCGTAAAGTTTTTAATTTGTGGATTATGAGTTTTTCGCAAAACAATAAATTTTCTATGTAAAGTTTTGCTGAATTAAATATATTTTGTATCTTTGCAACGTGATTCTTCGGATTCACTACTTATTTGCTCATCTTTCCCGAACGAATTTGCACCTCAGAGCGGAAACGAGCAAGAGTTAATAGCTTGAGGAGTGGCAGCACTATATGGTGCAAGTTTCTCCATAAAGCTATTGTGGCAGTGCAAAGCCTGTTCGGGATATTGTTGGGGCTTGCAATTCTTTCTGCTCGTTAGTTTGTGCAGGTTTCTAAATATGTAAGGAGTAGTACAAATTTAAAATTAAAATATTATGAAAATAGAAGTTATTATCGGAATTACGAGCGGGTTGATTGGAATTGTTGGTGGTGCAATTTCAGCAATACTTTTCCTTAAAAAGAGGATAAAGAGGATGATGGAATATCCTACGGCAGAGGTGTTTAACCAGTTAATGCAAAAAGATATTTCGGATGCTAAACGCAGACGGATACTTGCAAAACTAAACAAAAAATCACCTTTGATAAACAAGAGGATTAAGGATGCTTATATCCAAAACTTTACTTTAGATAAGCGAGGTAAAGAAGCAGTGTTGTTTGATATTTGCAATAGCAATGATATTGAGCCGACCGATGACATTTGCAAAGCTATTATAGGGGTTTATATGCCGTCATGGAAGAAAGAATACCAAGAGAAAAGACAGAGCCAAAAGGTTGAGTCAGAATCATCTACTACAAAACAAAAGATAGAGTTGGATGAGACTAAAACTTTCAAAGCTAAAGTTGGGAATCAAACAGTTTATATGTCAGAATTACTAAAGGATAGGTATTCTGATGCTTGCAACAGACTCATACAGATACTTGAGAAGCACAATGTCAAATATGCATTCTTAAAAGGTACTAAAGATATTTGGTGCCGCGACTATATGCCTGTTCAAATAGAATCTGGGAAATTTATTCAATTCAGATACGACCCAAGTTACCTTAAAGGAAATAAAGAGTGGGAGGATTCTCGCTCGGATGTCAAGGAGGTTTGTAGATTGAATAACATTGATGCTCAAAGTTCTGATATCAATCTTGATGGTGGTAATGTCCTTATTTGCGAAGGACGGGCTATAATTTCAGATAGAATTTTTTCAGAAAACCCAGATTGGGACAAGGAAGAACTTGTCAGAGAGTTAAGCAAACTTTTGGAATGTGAGATTATAATTATCAAGGCAGTAAATTCAAAAGATGAAGATTTTACTGGACATGCTGATGGTATGGTTAGATTTGTCAATAGGAACACGATTCTTGGCAATGACCGTACCAAAGAGTATAAGTATTGGCAGGAAGAGATGCAGAAGGTTATTGAGAAGTTTGGTTTGCGATACATTGATATGCCATTTATTACAGACATCAAAGACTCTAAGCATCCATTAAGTGCCATTGGAATTTATGTGAACTATTTAGAATTAGATAACCTAATAGTTCTACCTATTTTTGGAAGGGAAGAAGACAAAGATGCCGTTGATATTCTACAAAAGACATTCCCTAATAAAGTCATTGAAACGATTGACTATAACGAAGTGGCACAGGAAGGTGGCTTACTGAATTGTACTACATGGGTAGTCAGTTAAAACAAGTAGATGATAATATAGGCAGACCCCTTCTAAGTTTGCATGAAGTGGGTAAATGTATAGTTTTTAACTAAAGTTTTGTTTATTGTAGATTATGAGTTTTTCGCAAAACAATAAATTTTCTATGTAAAGTTTTGCTGAATTAAATATATTTTGTATCTTTGCAACCGCTTATCAATAGGATAAGTGATAATGGTTGCTTATGCAATTATTATTGAATTGAAATATGAGAGCGTTATGCTTATTTAACTTGTTATCTTAAGCGTGAGAAACTTTAGAATTCACAAGTTATAAGGTGTAGTGGTTCTGTCATTGCCAATCTTGGCGTGCATTCCATTATAGTTATATCTTTGAATTCAGGTAAATTTTTCTCACGCACCATAGATAGAGAT
>ONOZ01000084.1 GCA_900319595.1 uncultured Bacteroidales bacterium
AACAGAAAGTGAATGATTTATTTTTATGCAATAAGGGTTGGTTTTGTCATTAAAGAAATCCACTGCCTCATCTACTGTCATTGCTAACACATCTGCAATATTTTTATCCTTGTATTTTATCTCCAAAGCCTCCTCTTTATAACGCTTTCCGTGGCATTCATCACATTCTAATGTAACATCAGCCATGAATTGCATATGAATATCTACTTTTCCTTCGCCCTTGCAAGTTTCACATCTGCCTCCCTCAACGTTAAATGAGAAATAACCGACTTTATTGCCCCTTGCTTTTGCCATTGGTAAGGATGCAAATAATTCCCTTATATTATCAAACGCACCAATATACAAAACCGGATTACTTCGAGAGGATTTGCCAAGTGGATTTTGGTCTACAACTTGCAAGTCTTTTATAAGCGACAGACTTCCTTTGATTTCTGAACATTTAGGTTGATAATCCAAAGAAATGTCAAAGTGCATACGGAGTGCGTTTATGAAAATCTTATTGACTAATGTACTTTTCCCTGAACCACTTACACCACATACGACAACCTTTTCATTTAATGGCAAGCGGAATGTAACATTTTGCAAATTGTTGCCATAAGCGTTTTCAATTATTAGATATTCTTTGGATTGGATATGAGTTTTTTGTACAGGAATCTCTAATTCTTTTCTAAGGTATTTAGCAGTTAATGAATTGTTATCTTTTAATAATTGCTTAACACTGCCAGCAAAAACAACTTCTCCGCCATTTATTCCAGCCTTCGGACCAATATCTATAACATAATCGGCATTGCGAATAACGTCTTCGTCATGTTCTACGACAACTACAGTATTGCCTTCATCTCGTAGTGCTTTTAGTACATTTATTAGACGATTCGTGTCAGTTGTATGCAGTCCTATTGTAGGTTCATCTAAAATATACATACTGCCTACAAGTGGAGAACCGATAGACGTGGCAAGTACAATCCTTTGACTCTCTCCTCCCGACAATGTTGAGGATTGCCTATTGAGTGTTATGTAACTTAAACCGACTTCTAACAAATAGTGCAGACGTGATTTTATCTCTTTTATAATCCTTTCGCTTGCTTGAAATTCGTAGTCTGTCAAATGAAGGTTATCGAAATAGTCGTTCAATTCGTCTATAGGCATAAGAAGTAAATCAACGATACTTTTGCCACCTATTTTTACATATTGTACATCCTTTCTTAGTCGTGAGCCACCACATTCTGGACAATGTGTTTTGCCGGTATAACGAGATAATAAAACACGAAATTGAATTTTATAACTCTCTTTGCGTAGCATCTCAAAAAATTGATAAATGCCTATAATATTATCGCTTCCGTACCAAAGTAAATGTCTTTCCTTTTCGGTTAATTCATTGTATGGGCGATGGATTGGAAACTTGCGATGAGCCTTGCGAATGAAATCTTCCTTAAATTTACTCATCACTACACCCTTCCAGCAATTTACGACGTCTTCATATACGCTTAAATAGGGCTTTGTTATAACTAAATCCTCGCTTATGCCTTCTACCTGTCCTAATCCATTACATGTTTGACATGCTCCGTATGAATTATTGAATGAAAAGAAATTTTCAGTTGGCTTAACAAACGTAATACCATCTCTTTCAAAACGATTAGAAAAATGTTCTTGCTTATCTTCTGACCAAATTATGCAATCGCCGTTACTTTCGTTGAATGCAGTATGCACGCTTTCACTTAAACGTAAGTAGATTTCCTCGTTATTTTGCTTAATAGTCAATCGATCAATTAGAAGTAAGTGATTATTATTTTCTTTTGAGTGATTAATTTTTTCTTTTGCGAGATTATTATTTTTTTCTGCGTGATTACTATCTATTTGTGTATCAATAGGTAAAATTTCGCCATTTTTGAACAATCTCGTATAGCCACTTTGTAAAAGAATATTTAATTTTTCTTCAAAAGTTTCACTTTCAGTCAAAACTATTGGACATAGTATATAAATTTTTTTCTCATCAAACCTGTCTAATACTGCATCTACAACATTTGAAACAGAATCTCGCTTAACTTCCTGCCCACTTATTGGTGAAAAAGTACGTCCTATTTTTGTAAATAATAATTTCAAATATTCGTAAATTTCAGTTGTTGTGCCGACAGTACTTCTTGGATTACGATTCATTGTTCTTTGTTCGACGGCAATAGCAGGTGGAATATTTTCTATTGTATCTACTTGTGGCTTTTTCATTCTACCTATGAACTGTCTTGCATAAGAGGAAAGAGATTCAATATAACGTCTTTGTCCTTCTGCAAATAAGGTGTCAAATGCCAAAGATGATTTACCACTTCCACTAACCCCAGTAATAACTGTTAGAGAATTTTGCGGAATCTGTATATCTATGCCTTTAAGATTATTAACTCTAACTCCTTTAAGAGTAATATATTTATTTTCTTTTATTTTTTTCACGTTGCAAAGATACAAAATTTTTTTTACATTAAGTAAATTAAGTTGCAAATACTCGTTTTCTCTCTCTCTCTATATATACTATATAAAATGAATATACAAAAAATAATTATCTCTTTTTTTTTGTAACACTATATTAATCAAGATATTTTATTATTAAATTGCATTTTTTTACTTAAATCGCTTGTAATGTAAATTATTTATCGTAACTTTGATGTCGCTTGCGTATGAATAGATTAACTAACAAAATCAAAAAAAGAAATGGACAAGCAAAAGACAATAGAGGCGTTACAATTTTTTGTAACAAATCTGTCAAATCAAGCATTCGCACACAAATTACAAGGAAAATTCTTTGCAAGTGAAGGTTTTGAAAGATTAGGTGCAAAATATACTGGGCATTATGATGAAGAAATTGCTTGGGTTGATAAATTCATTGACCGTATTTTAGACCTTGGCGGCGAGATTAAGCATGAGACTAGACCAGAGAGCAAAATCATCACCGAGCCTTGCGATTACATAAAAAAAGAATTGCAAGTTTCTATAGACGGAATAGAACTTCTAAGAAAATGTATGGCATCTCTTTGTGAGGACGTTACTACTTACGACATTATGAAAGAGTATCTAAAAGACGAAGAGGAAGATATGTATTGGAGTGAGCAACAGTTATATTTGATTGAGAGATTGGGGTATGAGCCTTGGTTAATGAAACAAATGTAATTTACAAAAAAAGTTATGATATATGGCACACATTTGTGAAAATTGCAAATTTAGAGCGTATTACGACAAAAAACCTAATTCTATGTTAGGAAAATTTTGGCGTTGGCACATAAACTTCTGCCCGGGTTGGAAATCATATTTCACTCATCAAACAAACAACAAACAAGAGGAGGTAAGGGAGAAATATAAGTTTAGGAAATATTGACTATACATAAGAGGTGTATAGGATAGAGTAACACTATATAATTGTAACATAAATACTCTCAAAACAAAAACGAGATATTATAAAACTAAAATATCTCGTTTTGTTTTACTATATTGGTATTTCATATTTGTAAAATGCCATTTTAATCGTATAGAGAAAATATTTGACTATCTTTATTTCAAAATTTCCATCAATTCATTTACTTTTGGAGATAAGATTATTTCGGTTCGGCGGTTTTTTGCACGATTTTCCGCAGTTTTGTTATCAACTTGTGGAGCATATTCACCTCTTCCACAAGGTATTATGCGATTAGGATTTATTTTATTGCCATCTAACAGAATTTTGGTTATACTTGTTGCCCTCATAACACTCAAATCCCAATTATCTTTTATTTGGTTCTTTCCAACAAGAGGCACATTATCCGTATGACCTTCTACCATAACGTCAATATCTGTGTTTTTTACCAAAACGCTTGCAATTTCCTTTAATGCTTTTTTACCTTCATCGCTCACATCCCACTTTCCACTTTGAAATAACAGTTTCTCTTCCATCAAAACATATACTTTGCCATTTTTGTTCTCAATGCTGAGACCTTTATCTGCAAATCCAAGTAAAGCATCTTTTAATGTATTTTGAATTTTATTTAATTGCTCTTCTTTACCTGCCAATTGAGTTTTTAATTCTTTCATTTGGCGTTGATTTTCTGCAAATTCTCTCTGTAAACTATCCAAAATACCTTCTTTTTCGTTCAATTCCTTCTCTCTGCTATACAAGGCATCAGATAATTCTGCCAAATGCTCACTTTTATCTGCCATAATCTCGTTTATTTTAGAGTTAGCAGCATCTAATTGTGCTTTAAGGTCAGAATTTTCTTTATTTAGATGTTTTACCAAATCGGCAGATTTTTTATCACCTTTTATTAAGTCTTCAATGTTTTGATTTTTTGTTTGCAAATCTTTCTGCAATGCTGTTATACTTTCTGATAATGCTAAATTTTCTTTATTGCAATCTTTTAATTTTCTTGCATTTGTTTCACTTTTCTGCAAAGCTTCGTTGTATTTTTTTTGACTTACGCACGAAGTTAGAAAGATTGCGATACTTAATAATATTATTGTCTTTTTCATACTCATTATGTTTTTTTATTTTTGTTAATCAATAATTTCTACAGATATAGGGCAGTGGTCAGATTGCATAGCCTCAGGGTGAATTGACGCATTTTTTATTCTATCCTTAATAAAATTGCTTACCATACTATAATCAATTCTCCAACCTTTATTTTTACTGCGCGATTGAGCAAAATAACTCCACCAAGAATAAGCATCCTTTGTGTTAGGATTGATATAACGGAAAGAATCTGTAAATCCGCTTTCCAAAAACTTAGTTATCCATTCACGTTCTTCTGGTAAAAAGCCACTATTTTTCTTATTTCCTTTTGGATCGTGTATATCTATTTCAGTATGTGCAATGTTGTAATCTCCACAAAGTACTAACGAAGGAATTTGCTTTTGAAGTTCAAGTGCATAATTTTGAAAAAAGTCCAACCACTTCATTTTAAAACCTTGCCTTTCCTCTCCAGATGTACCTGATGGGTGATAAATGCTTGCTACACTGAGGTTTTCAAAATCTAATCTGAGCATTCTTCCCTCATTGTCATAAATTTCTTCGCCGCATCCATAGACTACATTTTTGGGAGCAAGTCTTGATAAAATTGCAACACCCGAATAACCTTTCTTTTTCGCACTTAGAGCATAGCAATCATAACCAAGAGTTTTAAATTCTAACATAGGAATTTGGTCTTCCTGTGCTTTGGTTTCTTGAATACAAACAACATCCGCATCGGACGCAGAAAGCCACTGCATAAATCCCTTATTCATTGCCGCACGTATGCCATTGACATTATAAGAATAGATTTTCATATCTTTTTATCATTATTGAATTGGCAAAAGTATCAAAAAAAATCGTAATATAGACCTTTTATCTAAAAAATATTTGTAACTTTGCGGGCAATTTGTAAAATTATGAAATCATTGAAGAACTACTATAAAGACTTTCTTATATGGAAGACAAAGCATTTGAAAAAAACTCAAGTGCTTGTTGGTGCTTCTTTGATTATTGGTTTGCTTTGTGGCTGGGCTGCCGTGATTTTAAAAAATCTTGTAACATATACCTACACTCTTATTACATCCTTTTCTTTTGGAACACCAGATAGGGCAAATTTATTGTATTTAATGTACCCAATGATAGGTATTTTTATTGCCGTGTTGTTAGTCCGTTTTGTTATTAAGGCAGATTTGTCGCATGGGGTTAGTAAAGTGATGTATGCTTTGAGTAGAAATGATGGCAAAATAGACACTCACAACACTTGGTCTTCGTTAATAACTTCGTCTATTACGGTTGGATTTGGAGGAAGTGTAGGATTGGAGGCACCAATAGTATATACAGGATCGGCAATAGGTTCGAATATTTCTCGTCTTTTGCATTTGGACGCCCATTTGACTAAAATACTTGTTGCTTGTGGGGCGGCAGGAGCAGTAGCAGGTATATTCAAGGC
Source organism: uncultured Bacteroidales bacterium (assembly GCA_900319595.1). Classification (GTDB taxonomy): domain Bacteria; phylum Bacteroidota; class Bacteroidia; order Bacteroidales; family P3; genus Scybalousia_A. Next base: position 5,910 of record ONOZ01000084.1, read on the forward strand.
TCCTATAGCGGGCATATTATTTGCTTTTGAAGTTTTGATGTTGGATTTGTCAATGTTTGCAATGTTGCCAATGTTAATATCTGCCATAACAGCCTCAATGATTTCTTATTTTTACTTGGGACATGATGCAACTTTTACATTTACCTTCACAGCACCGTTTTCTTTAAGTAAAATTCCTGCATTTATACTCTTGGGATTGATTTCTGCGATTGCTTGCTTATACTTTTTTAAAATAGATGCATTTGTAAAACGTAAATTTCAAAGATTCAATACCGTAGGCAAGGTAATAGTTGGAGGTTTATTATTGGGAGGTTTGGTTTATGTGTTTCCGCCTTTATTTGGAGAGGGTTATCCTGCATTAAATAAGCTATTGAGTGGAGATATGTATTCTGTATTTGAAAATTCTTTCTTTTACAATATGTCTTCTAATTCGTTGGCAGTTGTAATTGTGATATTAGCAATAATTCTTTTGAAATCTTTTGCGACAAATATTACTTGTTCGGCAGGAGGGGTAGGTGGAGTGTTTGCACCTTCTTTATTTATAGGTGGTTTTGTTGGTTTTTTTGTTGCAAGACTAATAAATATGACAGGACTATTGCCTGTTTGTGAGAGTAACTTTGTTTTGGTAGGTATGAGTTCTGTTATGGCTGGAATAATGTTTGCACCACTGACTTCCATTTTTCTCATTGCAGAGATT
>ONOZ01000019.1 GCA_900319595.1 uncultured Bacteroidales bacterium
CGTTTGCAAGATTGGATAGAAGAAGGTGGCGAAAAGACTTCTCAATACAAAGACGTTATAAAAGATTTACGTAATTCCTCTCGTACGATTGCTAATTCTCCAACGAATAAAGCCTCTTGGTATCATCAATTAGGACTTTATATCTCAAAACGCTCTATGCTGGCATTTCGTCAAACTATGAACATAAAATTCGCTGAGCAATCAAAACGATTGGATAGTGATTTGATTGAAAGATTAAAAATTAGTGGCGAGGAACATTTTGGAAGTTATGACCAAGCAACAGAAAAGGATTTACTACGTGCTTTGTTGCAGATGGAATACGATTTGCCTGCAGATTGTCAAATAAAAGAAATAAAAGATTTGGTTAATAAAGCAGGTGGAGTAGATAAATTGACCGAGCAGATTTTTAGTAAAAGTATTTTTGCAAATAGAGATAATTACGTAAAATTCATGCAAAATCCTAAGGCTAAGAAATTGGAAAAGGATTTGATGAGTAAAGTAGTTATGGCAATCTATGGTGCATTGGTTGGACAAGATGAGCAAACTGAATTGGCGGGTGTCCAATTTGCAGATGCAAGACAAAACTTTGTTATGGCATTGAAAGAAATGGATCCAAGTTTGGCAAAATATCCGGATGCAAACTTCACAATGCGAATGACTTATGGTTCTGTTTTGGATTATTACCCTGCTGATGCAATTCATTATGACTATATTACTACTTTGGAAGGTGTTATGGAAAAAGAAGACCCAACAAATGACGAGTTTATTGTACCTGCCAAACTTAAAGAATTGTACGAAACAAAAGACTATGGACAATATGCTAACAAGGACGGCAAATTGATAGTTAATTTCCTTACAAATAACGATATAACAGGTGGAAATTCGGGTTCTCCTGTAATCAATGCTGAAGGAGAATTGATAGGTTTAGCGTTTGATGGTAATTGGGAGGCAATGAGTGGAGATATTGCTTTTGAACCAGAATTGCAAAGGACAATTTGTGTAGATGCAAGATACGTTTTGTTCATTATAGACAAATTTGCAAATTGCCAAAGACTAATAAACGAGTTGAAGATTATTAAATAACAAATAGAGATGCAATTAAATAACGATAGAGATAAAGTATCTTTCATTATTGGTGAAGATATAGCGTTAAGTGTTATAAAGGAGGATATGGATTTGAACATTGATGTTTTGGTGGAGGCTTTGAGAGATAAACTGGCGGGCAAAAGTCAAAACACAATGACAGAAGAAGAAAAAAATAGAGTTATGCACGCTTGGCAACACGAGATGCAACATAAACAGCAGGAACGTATGCAAAAACAATCAGTGGAGCAGAAGAAATTAGGCAACGAGTTTTTGGAAAATAATCGCAAACAGCCAAATGTAATAGAAACTACTTCTGGTTTGCAATATACGGTATTAGTTGAGGGTAGCGGTGCTTCGCCTAAGGCAACTGATACTGTAAAGGTGCATTATCATGGTACGCTTTTGAATGGCACGGTGTTTGATTCTTCTGTACAACGAGGTGAGGCAATTAGTTTTCCTTTGAATCAAGTTATTGCTGGTTGGACAGAAGGTTTGCAAACTATGAAAGTAGGCGGAAAGACTCGTTTCTATATTCCGAGTAACTTAGCATATGGCGACCAAGCAATAGGAAATATACCTGCGGGTAGTACTTTGATATTCGAAGTAGAACTTTTAGGAATAGAATAGTGCATTTATGTAAGATTTAGCACGTAGTATGTAGCAGATATTACGTGCTAGTTTTTTGATATTAGCATTTATGACTTTGCCATTGATAAAAATTGCTACTATTTCAGAATTGAAGATTCTTTTTGGGTGGAATGACGAATTGAAATATCATCAAAATGTGAAAGTTTTAGGTGAAAAGTTTTTGATTCATACACTAAAACAGAATGGGTATAATTTTGATTTTACTATTGTACGTCAAGCAAAAGGCAAGCCATATTTTCAGTACAATAATAAGGTGCATTTTTCTATTTCGGACTCCAAAGAATATGTTGCTATTGTGATTCACAACAAAAGAATAGGAATTGATATAGAGTATTTGCGAGAAGACAAGATTGCACTTGCCAAGCGTTTTTTCAACGTAAAAGAAGTAGAATATTTGAATCGCATAACAAAAGATAAGATAGATAAGGCATTTACTCAACTTTGGACAATAAAAGAGGCGTACGTAAAAATGACAGGAACAGGTATTGCAGGCAATTTTTCTACCATAGATTTATCCCCAGAAGAGTATAAAGAAAACCAAGATTTTTATAAAAACAATCATAGAATTATCTTCTACAAAGACCAATCAACAGGATTATTCGTTTCTATTTGCATAGAATAATTTACAAAAAGTTCCAATTTTAATAGTTGCTGTTATAAAAATATTAATGAGCGAAAAAAAATGAGTAATCACTTAAATAAAAATTTTAATTTGCGTGATTATAACATTTTCATTCCCAATCAAATAATTTTCTTGGAAAAATACTTTTATCGTATTCAATTTCCTCTAAGAATAAACCCTGAGCCTGAGCTGAACGTGCTGCATGACCTCTTTGGTGTGCCTCAATGATTTTAGCAAAACCTTCAACGCTTATGTTTCCTTTACCAACCTCTACTAGTGTTCCTACCGTTGCCCTCACCATATTTCTCAAAAACCGATTAGCACGTATTGTAAAAATCAACATCTCACCTCTTTTTTCCCAATGGGCATACAATACTCTGCAGATGTTAGTTGGAGTTTGTTCATTCACTTTTGATAATGAGGTAAAATCATCATATTGATACATCATTCTTGCTGCTGTATTCATTTTTTGTATATCTAATTTTTGGGGAATGAACCATGAAAAATCGTAATTGAAAGGTTGTTTGACAGTTGTTATATAATATCTATATGTCCTGCTCAAAGCGTCAAATCTTGCATTAAATTCTTCAGGTACTTTCACAATATGATTGATTCTTATATCAAAAGGTAAATATGCATTTATCTTCCACAATAACCAATCTACTTTATCGTGCGTAAGATTTACAGAATCAAAATAAGCAACATAGTTTTTGGCATGCACACCCGAGTCTGTACGTCCACAACCAAGTACGAGAATTTCTTCTTGCAAAACATCGGAAAAATATTTGCACAAAACACCCTGTATAGTCGGCGTATCATTACCTTGACGCTGCCAACCGTGATAGTTCTTTCCGTTATATTGTAAAATAATTCCCCAACGCATTGCTTGATATGTTTCTAAGGTGCAAAGATACGAAATAAAATTGAAATATCATTATTTTCTACCAAAATCGGCAGGTATCTCTCCCCAATTATCTGTGTCCCATTTCAAAATTTGTGTAGTATAAGAATTTGTTTTTAACCAATATTCAGCACGGCGTATGTATTCAAATAAATCTTTTGTTCTATTGTCTAATTGTAATTTGGTTTTGCATTGTTTTGCTCTTACCCATTTCATTGCATTGACGCTATCGGTATAAAGAGGTTGATTTAGATTATGCCTTTTCAAATAAGAAAGTCCATGACACAACGCCAAAAATTCGCCAATATTGTTAGTGCCGTGTGAATGTTTATAATAAAAGATTTGTTTCCCCGTAAGAATATGTACCCCTCTATATTCCATTATTCCCGGATTGCCACTACACGCCGCATCTACACACAAAGAATCTATGATAGGTAATTGATTTTTTAGAAGTTCATTATTTTGATTTAGCATCAATAACCTATCTGCAATATTTGTATATATATTAGATTTTATATCGTTACTTTTTTTAGAATTGTTTTTACTTTCTATTATATAATCGTAATAAGGATTGTTGTATGCTTGCTCGGCTTCTTGTTTGGTTGCAAAAGATTTATATTTAGCATTCGTAAAACCCTCTATACTTGCTTTGCATTCGTCCCAAGAAGAGAAAATTCCCTTTTTCCTACCCGACCAAACTACATAGTACTTTTTCTTGTTTTGCATTCTTATAGCGTTTATTTATTGAGAGTTATCTAATTAGTGTTATGTCGCCTCCACTCAAAAATGTCTTACCTCCCGAGCATTTTATTTCCAATTTGTAATAATATACTCCTGCTTGACAATATTGATTCCTATATTTTCCGTCCCAGCCTTCATTTATATCTTTTGATTGAAAGACTTTTTCGCCCCAACGATTGTAAATAACCCAATCCATAGAGTCAATGTATTCTCCGCTTACGTATATAACATCGTTTTTGCCATCATTATTAGGAGAAAAAGCGTTTGGTACAAAAATATTAGGTTTATCGCAATTTACAAATTCTACCTTGACGCTCACAGTATCGGAAACAGTACAACCCTTTGAGTCTGTAGCCGTAACAGTATAAGTAGTATTCTCGTATGCAGTGCCTTTGGTAGAATATTGATTAGGAGTTTGTAAATACATAGACGGGGTCCAATAGTAGAAAAAGTCTTCCAAATAAGTGGAGGAGAGTAAAATTTCTTCTCCATCGTAAATATCTGGTTTATCTATACTTGCACTAAAATTTTGCATAACGTCCGTATATGTAACAGTTATATTGGCTGAATCTTTGCAACCTTGAACGTCTTGTACTATAAGAAAGTAATCTCCATTGCAAGCATCAATCAAATCTTTGTTTGTAGAATTGTCGCTCCATAAGTATCTATAGGGTTCGTCTCCACCATTGGTTTGAGAGGTAATCTTTGCACTACAACCTGTGTGACAATGATTTTCAGTTGCAGACAAAAGAGTTTGTACATTTTTTACATTCTTAACCTCTACGCTGTCCGTTTTTTTGCAACCTTCGTTATCAGTTACCGTTAAAGTATATATACCGTTGCAAAGATTGATAATAGTGCTTTGTGTTTCCAGAGTATTCCAAAGATATGTATAAGGAGCATCACCACCAGTTACGTTGGCAACAATTTCTCCGTTACAAATACTGTTGCAAGTGGCGTCTTTGGTTGTAAAACTTATATTCAAATTCGCAAGTATACGTATTTCAAATTCTACTTCACTATAGCAAGAATCCTCATCTCTAAAAACTTTTACGCTATACACTCCTGCTACCAGATTATCAATAGACAAAATATCTTCTTGACCATTTGACCATTGAACATGAGTATTCTCTGGTGGATTATGGATAGTTATCTTTGCAGAGCCACTGTTTATGTTATCGCA
>ONOZ01000215.1 GCA_900319595.1 uncultured Bacteroidales bacterium
CTTATTATTTTTTTAATCACACTGAAAAATAAAATTTCTTGCGTAAAAAATTCAATAATCACGCTGATTATTCACCTTTTTTCTAAATCATTGTTTTTCAGCACGATTTTTCATTTTGCAAATTTACAAAAAATTTTTGAATTAGCAAAAAAATTTAGGGAAAAATAGTATATAACTGTTGCTACTTCCTATTTTGTTTTATCATTTTTTCACTTTCAACCATTTATCTAACCAATCAAAGAAGTTTCTTTGCCAAAGAATACCGTTTTGTGGCTTTAATACCCAATGAGTTTCGTCTGGGAAATACAAATATCTTGCAGGGACACCACGATTCAACGCAGCATTGTAAGCAGCCATACCTTGAGAGGCAACAATACGGAAGTCAAACTCTGAATGTATAACTAAAATAGGAGTATCCCACTTATCCACGAATAGATGAGGTGAATTAGCGTAAGATTGCTGTACCTTAGGGTCTTTATCCCAATAAGCACCTCCTAAATCCCAATTAACAAACCACATTTCTTCGGTCTCCAAATATTGTTGCTCCAAGTTGAACATTCCGTTATGTGCAATGAAAGCCTTGAATCTCTTGTCATGATGACCAGCAAGCCAATAAACGCTATAACCTCCAAAACTTGCTCCTACGGCACCGCGATGTTCTACATCAACATAAGATTCTTTTGACAATTCATCAATAGCAGTAAAATAATCTCTCATACATTGTCCGCCATAATCGCCACTAATAGCCTCGTTCCACTCTTGCCCAAATCCCGGTAAGCCTCTACGATTTGGAGCAACGATTATATAACCATGTGCAGCCATAATCTGAAAATTCCATCTGTAAGACCAAAACTGAGATACCGTACTTTGAGGACCTCCTTCGCAATAAAGCAATGTAGGATACTTTTTGGTAGAATCAAAGTCGGGCGGATAAATTACCCATGTATGCAAATCTTTGCCATCTGTTGCTTTCAACCAACGTTCTTCCACTTTACCCCATTTAACTTGTGCCATAAGGTCGTCATTTGTGGTAGAAATCTTTGTTTCCTTGCCACTATTTTCATCAACAACCCAAATCTCAATAGGATTGCTCATACTCATACGCGTAGCAATCAATCTATCACCACAAGGTATAACAGAAGTATAATCGCATACAGAATTAGTCAATTGTTTAATATCTTTGGTCGCAATATTCAACTTATAGATATTATCTTTTGCATGATAATCTGACACAAAATAAATGTGCTTACTATCGTTTGAGAATTTTAATCCATTAGCATTTTGGTCAAATTGTTCGGTCATATAGGTAGCGGTTTTTGTAGCAAAGTTATAAACGAATAAACGAATCTTATCTGCCTCGTATCCGTCCCTTTCCATACTTTCCCATGCAATAGTTTTACCATCAGGCGAGAAAACAGGATTTTGGTCGTATCCCATCATACCTGTTGAGATATTTTCCGTTGTTTTCTTTTCTATATCATATATATATATATCACTATTGGTAGAATATGCGTAATCTTTGCCCGTTTTCTTCCTACAAGTGTAAGCAATCTTCTTGCCATCTGGACTCCACGCAATTTGCTCCATTCCTCCCCACGGACGCATTGGACTTTCAAACTCTGTAGAATCTAAAAGGTTGATTCCCTCTTTTACACTCTTGCCATCAAATTCAGCAACAAATGGTTGAGGAATATTATCTACCCAATTGTCCCAATGTCTATAAGCAAGGTCATCGTTAATTCTGCCCGTAGTCTTGTCTAAACCATCTTTCAAATAAGCATATTTATCTTTCTTTGGCAAGGCACGCACATAAACAATATGCTTGCCGTCTGGAGCATAAGAAAATCCTTCCAAATCTGAATCTTTCAAGTCGGAAATCTTTTTCTTTCCCTTTCCGTTCAAATCCATTTCATAAATATTCACATCATCTCCATCGGCATAGATAAATCCTATCTTATCACCTTTCGGATTGAAGATAACATTCCATTCACTATTCTTGGTTTTGGTTAGTTGTTTGACATTGCCTCCGTCTATGTCCATAATATATATTTCAGCATTGCCTTTGTTTTTCTCAACGCTGTAATAGGTAACTGTATAAAGCACATGCTTACCGTCTGGTGAAACACTAACATCTCCTATTCTACCAAAAGCCCAAAGAACTTCGGGTGAAAGTTTGCCATCTTTGACCTCTATTTGTGGCTTTGCAATAGCATCTTTATCTTCAATGTTTTTCTGTTGGCAACCTGCAAGTGCAAGACACACACATAAGGCACCCATAATGATTTTCCTGTTCATAGTATTTTATTGTTTATTATATTTTCGTATAAGATTTGCAAAGGTATGATTATTTCTAAAATTTACAAAATTTAATTAAAAAAATTTGATTTTAGAATAGTATAAATAAGAAAGGGACTCTAAATTAGAATCCCTTACCCGTATCTTAATAGATATTTTATACTATTTCACAAATTTATCTTTTGCAGTGCCATTTGCTGTTTGTATCTTAATGATATATGCACCACTTTCTAAATCTGAGATATTTACTTTGTTTGCATTTGTTTTCTTTACACTCTGACCCAAAGTATTGATAA
>ONOZ01000180.1 GCA_900319595.1 uncultured Bacteroidales bacterium
ACATTCATTTTATCCTTATGACAAATTCCAGAGGGTATTGTTCTTAAAACATGCTTAAAGCCGTTAAATTCCAAAGTATGTCCAGCGTTTGGTCCGCCATTAAAACGTGCTATAATGTCGTATTGAGGTGTAAGATAATCTACTACTTTGCCTTTGCCTTCATCACCCCATTGAAGTCCCAAAAGTACATCTATATTATTCATTTATTGCTCTAAATTTATTCTGCGTGCAAAATTACAAAAAAAATAATAACCTATCAATATTTTATCATATTTTTTGATTTTTCTTTTGCGTTACAGACTTTTCTTTATTGTTTTCTATTCTACATTATCTAAATTATTTAACTAAAATCTCTATAATTTGTTCCAAAAATTCTTTGTCTATCAAATCAAAAGTTGCTAACTCCTTACTATCAATATCCAACACTGCAATAACCTCGTTATTACTGATTACAGGTACAACTATTTCGCTTTTAGACAATGAAGAACAAGCAATATGTCCTTCAAACTTATCTACATCTTCCACAATTATAGTCTGTTTTCTTTCAAAAGCCGAACCACAGACTCCCCTACCCTTTTTTATTCTTGTACAAGCCAATGGACCTTGAAATGTAGTGAGAACCAATTCCTCGTCTTTCACTCTATAAAAACCTGTCCAAAAGAAATTAAAAGTAAAATGCAACATAGAGGCAATATTAGCCATATTTGCAATCATATCTGTCTCTTTGCTCACAACACTTTTGATTTGAGGTAATAGACAAGCGTATTTTTCTCTCTTTGTTGTACCTTCTATTATAAGATTTTCTGCCATAATTTTGTCTATATATCGTTTTAGGTCGGCAAAGTTACAAAATTTTTATTATTAAACATATCATTCCAAAATAGAAAAGACTTTACAACACTTATACAAAACCTTTTGATGTACAAAATAATTTTTTACAAGCCATATATTTTGGCACAATTATTGTTGATAGTTTTCAAAAAACAAAGTAAGGAGGAAATTATTATGAAAAAGACATTAGTTTTATTAGCAAGTTTTGTTTTTGCATTAAGTTTTTCTGCGATGGCTCAACAACCTGTAAAAGAAAAACAAGATAAAAAAGTAGAAAACAAAGAGATTAAATCGTTGGAAGCAAAACCTGCACGAGTTGAGTTTAAAGGCGATAAAGCAAAGGTAAAACCTACTCAAGTACAGTTTGATAAAAATTTAAAATCTCGTGAAGATAAAACAGCTAAGCCTGCTCCAATACGAATGAAAGAGGGTAAAGAGAAAATACGACCTAATAAAGAAAAGATGAATATGGATGCAAATAAAAGAGTAAAACAACAAGAGATTGCACAATAGAGTATAAATTTATTTATATGAGTGAAAAATCTGACAATCACGCATATAAATAAACTAATCAGCGAAAAGAATAAATTTATTCTGCTTAAAAATAAATTCTTTAATAATTATCGGCACACAAGCCGATATTTTTTTATATTTTATTGTATCTTCGCAAAACTATTATATGAAGAAACTATGATGTAAAAACTAAAACTTCTGAAAAAAGACCATGTTTTGAAAATTTATTTTACTTTTGCCAGACAAAAAGCATAAAACAATAAATTGTAATGTGTAAGTAATTGAAAATTATGAATAAACTATATAAAATCATCATATTTGCGTTATTGGCTGTGTGTGTTTCGTTTGCTAATGCTCAGAATATCAAAACACTTATGGCAAAAGCAAGTAAAGGCGACGCTTCTTCGCAATTGCTATTAGGAGTATGTTATAAAGAAGGTAGTCAAATAGCAAAAAATGACTCCTTGGCATTTTATTGGTTAAACAGGTCGGCTCGTCAAGGCTTGGCAGAGGCTCAAGTAGTACTCGGACATTGTTACAAAGAAGGTGTAGGTGTAGAAAAAGACTCCACTAAAGCATTGGAATTATATAAGTTGGCTGCATCATGTGAATCATCATTAGCATTTGACGCATTAGGAGATTGTTATTATTATGGAATAGCGGTAAAAAGAGATATTATAAGGGCAAGGTATTACTATTCAAAGGCTGCAAATCGTGGTTACAAAAAATCTAAAATGAAATACGACAAAATTCGTTTCTTAAAAGACGATGACCCACTAATTGAATTTTAGTTGATTAAATAATAACGAAAGCATTATGAATATGAAAAAGATATTTAAGCGTTTGAGTATAATTGCAATAAGTTTTGCTATGGGTATTGTACTAAATGGTTGTAGCGATGATGATTGTGGCAACTGTACAGGCGACCTAATCTCACAAGATATAACTCTTGACGGAGCAACACTCCGAATATTTCAAGGTTTGCCTACAATTCATACTATCGTTGAGATGAATGGCTATAAAGAAGAAGGTTATTATTATATTTGTAACGAAAAGAAAGCGGAAAAATTGATAAAAAAAGTTAAAGACGGCGGATATTTAAGAGTAAATGTAAAAGGAAAATTCCGTGCCTTACGTGAGGGAGAGCCTGACGTTAGCAATTACGACCCAACTTCCTCAACTCACACAATTTGTTGCGATATAGAAATTCTAAAAATCAAAAAAAGTTGATGCCTAACTAATTCATGTCGTCTTTATATATTCATATACCCTTCTGTCATCACAAATGTTTGTATTGTAGTTTCTATTCGGTTGCTCAAAAATATGATACAAATTTATATGTAGAACGCTTGATAAAAGAACTGAGCGAACGGCAAAATTTTATTGACAACAATTTGCAAACAATTTACTTTGGCGGTGGAACACCCTCGCTATTGAGTTTAAAGCAAATAGAAAAAATTCTTTTAGCAATCGAGAACACTTATAGTATTAGCAATGTAAAGGAAACGACTTTTGAAATTAACCCCGAAAATGCAGATAAAGAATACTTAATTGGACTAAAAAAGTTGGGTATCAATCGTTTAAGTATAGGTATTGAGAGTTTTGATGCTGAGGATTTGCGACTTTTAAACCGTAGTCATACTTCATTGCAAGCCAAACAATCAATAGAAAACGCTATCAATACTGTTTTTGAAAATATCTCCATTGATTTGATTTGCAATTTGCCGTTTTCGTCTTTTGAAAAGTGGAAAAACAATTTGCAAACATTTGTAAATTACGACCTTACACACATTTCTTGCTATACTTTGATGATTGAAACGGGTACTATGCTTGAAAAACTTATTCAAAAAGGTAAATATAATCCCGTCAGCGAAGAATATGCCATAAAAGAGTTTGATTACACAATGCAAACATTAGAAAAACACAATTATCTGCACTATGAAACATCCTCGTACGCAAAACATGGCTACAAATCTCAACATAATCTAACTTATTGGACATTTCAACCATATTTGGGAATTGGTGCTGGTGCTCATTCATATAATGGTAACGTGCGTCAGTGGAATAAAAATGATATAAATGGTTATTTAATTGGCAATATCTTGCAAAGCGAGAATCTTACAACGCTTGATAAATACCATGAGTATATTATGCTTTCTGCGAGAATGCAAAATGGACTTAATAAGAGTTATGTACAAAA
>ONOZ01000212.1 GCA_900319595.1 uncultured Bacteroidales bacterium
AACTTATCAATATCTTGTCGTTTACCCTGCGACACTAAGAATTCCCCCGACAAAATATCTATAAATGCTACTCCATATTCGTCTTTTTGTTTATGAATCGCACAAAGGTAATTGCTCTGCCCTGTATTTATAGCATTATCCGAATAAGAAATGCCCGGAGTTACAACTTCGGTTACTGCCCTTTTGACAATACCTTTTGCAAATTTAGGGTCCTCAATTTGGTCACATATTGCGACACGTCTGCCTGCCTGGATAAATTTGGGTAGATAAGTATCCAGTGCATGATATGGAAAACCTGCCAATTTATCTTGTCCATTACCAGAGCGTTGAGTCAAAACAATATTCAATATCTTGGATGTATCCTCCGCATCCTGTCCAAAAGTTTCATAAAAATCTCCGACACGATACAAAAGTATGCAATCAGGATATTTTGCCTTGAATTCTCCAAATTGTTTCATTAACGGAGTAACCCCGTTTTTATCTTTACCCATAATTAAAGTGTTGTTACCTCCAGAATTTCCATCATATTAGATGGTTCTATCAATACATCGTTAGCAATTGCAGGAATCATTAAAACCTCGCCTGCTTTCAACGGAATTTTTTCTTGCATACAAGTAACAAATCCGCTTCCTGCCACACAAAAATATATATAGAAAGTGTCTGTATTACTCAAATCTTTTTTTAAACCTGTTGTCAATGGCATAAGATTAGTAACAAAATATTCGCTCTCAATAAGATTTGTAGTTTCATTTAAATGGTAGTGATAATGACATTTGGCAGTTTCCTGTTGTGCAGACAAATCCATAACTTTCAAGCCTTCTTCCAAATGTAATTGCCTTGTCTTACCATCTTTATCTACCCTATCCCAATCATATATGCGAAATGTAGAATCTGAGGACTGCTGAATTTCTGCTAATAGCACTCCTTTACCAATTGCATGTACAGTACCCGCAGGAATATAATAAAGATCGCCTTTTTCTGCATGGTCGTAGTGAAGAATCTCTTTTATATTTTTGTTTCTTGTGCGGTTGATTATATCTGCCTTGGTCTCTTTTTGATTAAACCCACAATAAATTTTAGAATCTTCGTCCGCCTGCAAGACATACCACATTTCAGTTTTGCCATTATTCATACCATGATTCCATGCATATTCATCATCTGGATGAACCTGCACTGAAAGATTATCATTAGCATCTATAATTTTGATAAGCAACGGAAAATCTTCACCAAATCTATCAAAATTTCTCTCTCCTACTAATTCATCGGCATACATCTCTAAAACTTCCTTCAAAGTACATTCTGCTAAAAAACCATTCTCTACAACAGTTTCATCTCCTTCCACAGCACTCAAACACCATAACTCTCCTAGTCTTTCAAGCGGAGAATAATCCACGCCAAGCAAATCTCTAACTTTGTTTCCTCCCCAAATTTTGTCCTTAAATAAAGGCATAAATTTCAAAGGATATAATCCACGCTCTTTCATATTCTGAATTTTTTTGCAAAGGTACTATTTTTTCAAATTATAATCAAATAAAGTAAAAGTTTTATTATAATTAGCTGCTATACAAGCACTTTCTCCAATATCTCTACCAAAAACTTTGGACATCTTTGTGGTTTGCGCGTTTTTTCGTCCACAAAACACAACTTGTTCCAACCCTCGCAATGCAATATTTCCTTGCCTTCTCTAATAGAAAACACTTTATAGTGAAAATGTATCTTTGCCTGTGGCATTCCCATAACTGTTGTACGAATTATTACATTGTCGTCATAGTGTGCAGGAGCGTAATAATGTGCAAACTGCTCAATCAAAGGCATCATTACCCCCATTTTTTCTATATCATCGTAAGAAAGACCACTATGACGCATGGTCTCTTCTCTTCCTGTTTCAAACAAACGAAAATAATTGCTATTATGTACGTACCCCATCTTGTCGGTCTCGTAATACTTTATTCTGTAAGGAAAATCAAATGAGTATGTTTTCATATTGTCTATGTTTTTCGTTACTACTTTCTTTCTTTGGCTCCAAATAGATAATACCCTAAAAATTTATTCTTTCTTAATACCTGACTTACTCCCAAACTTACGGCAATAATCAG
>ONOZ01000078.1 GCA_900319595.1 uncultured Bacteroidales bacterium
GACTCAAGAATGCCTTGTGATAACGTAATATACGCCGGAATACTGTAATCGCGCTCGTTTTCTATGGCAATATCGCGGTATTGTATGATATAATTCTCGGTAACTGTGTTCTTATTCTGAGAATTAGCGAAATTGGTAACGCAAATACTCAATAAAATTAAATAAATCCTCTTCATAATCTTCTAATTACTCTTATTTGTTAATTATATTGCGAAATTACAATAAAATTATCACTAATCATTACGTGCTTATTTGTAAAAATTATACGAATTTCTCTATTTACTATTTTTTTTACTAAATTTGCAAAAATAAATAGTGTAGATTCTAAATTATTATGTGTAAAAAAGAAATTGGTAACAGGTATAAAATCCAACATTACAGTGATTTGGCTGATGAAGACAGAATTCTAATTGATAACGCCTCTAATGCAACAAGTAATTCCTATGCTCCGTATTCGGAATTCAGTGTCGGGTGTGCTGTTTTGATTGATGATGGAAGTATTATCACAAGTGCAAATCAGGAAAACTGTGCTTATCCAAGTGGTATGTGTGCTGAAAGAATTGCTTTGTATTATGCGGGTTGTGTTATCAGAAAAAATGGCACGGATTACAGAAATATAAAAACTATTGCCATAAGTGCGAAAGATAAATACAGTAATCTGGCCACTGCTTTTCCGTGTGGAGCCTGCCGACAAGCGATGATAGAATTTGAAGTGCAGAGAAAAAAACAACCAATTCGCATTTTAGTCCATCAAAAAGACAATTCGGTGGCTGTTTTTGAGAGCGTAAAAGATTTACTTCCGATGTCATTCGATTTTTAACAGATTTTGGCATTGTTTTTGCTGTATTATAATAAACAAAAATAGTAATAACTAAAAAATTTTATGACAATGAAAACCAGAAATCAGATAATCACAGCGTTATTAGTGATTGTATTTTGTGTAATTGCGACATCTGCTCAAGCAAGTATGTATTCGCGTCGTCAAGCTCGCAAAACCATAGAGCAAACTTCGTACATAATAAACCAAGCTTACGAAATAGCGTATTATTATTCGTATTGGCAGACAAATAAAGTCTCAAGAGCGTTGCATTATAACAATTACGCTCAAGATTTATACTTTTATAGGAATTATCGTGCCTCAATACGCTATTCATTACTTGCAAGACAGTATGCATTAGATGTAATAGATCAGTGTGATGACTATTGGGAATTTTTTTACTACACATACTTCGGTTGGAGTGTGAGATACGGGTACAATTATAACTTTTCGTATCGCTCAGGTTACATGGACGGATATTATGATGGCTATTACGCAAGATATTGTGCGAGACACCGCCACGATTATCGCAAAGATCCGTACCATAATCTGCATTCGTCGTGGTATAATGACCATACGTATAACGAAATAGTGAATAATCCAAACTATAATCGCAATTCGTCTTCGGTAGCACTCGGAAGAGGTGAGACTGGTCGCACAGGAAATTCATCAAATCAGAATTCCAATTCGTCAATTGGCAGGAGAAATTATGCAAATGTAGAAACTAATAACTACTTTTCTCAAAGTGAATTATCAATGTTAAGTGATATTCCAGCAGAAAGCACAATGGAAACAGAATTTAAAAGAAAAAATCCAACAATTACTTTCTCTGACGAAAGATTATCTGAAAACACTCAGGCAATTCAACGTAATAAATCCAACGCATCAACATTCTCGGCAAGAAATTCAAATAAAGATGCTGTAACTCGTGTATCTGTTAGCAGACCTTCAAATGTTACTTTGCAAAATGGACAGACTATTTCAGGTAGAAGTGAGGACATGAAAGATATTCAACTAAATATTGACACAGAATTTGACCCTAAAAAAAGTAATACTGTAATAACTCGTACTAACTCTCAAAACAATTCATCTGCTACTCGCACTTCTACGCCAACAAGAAATATTAACGACAGAAATTCTACTACAAATAATAAAAATTCAGCAGTTACTACTACAAAACGTGAAAATAACACGCAAAGAAAAGTAGATACTAATCGCTCTACAAATAATAATAGAACTACTACGCAACCAAGGACAGTTAATAGAAATAGTAATTCACGTTCTTCACAAACAGAAAAATCAAATACTCAAACAAGAAAAGCATCTACACCTTCTCGTGTAACAAATACTAACTCAACCAAATCGTCTTCAGATGATAATAATTCAAATGTACAAAGGAGAACAAGATAATCTGTTGTTAGTTTGATGTTATAAGAGGTTATTAACATTATTGCTAAAAATGGAAGAATAATTATAGAGGAAGATGTAGGAAATAGGGGAGTAGTTTTAGAAATAGTAGTAAAGGAAAATAGGAGTTGAGTAATAAATAATTTTATTTTCAACTCCTATGAAATTTATTCTCAAATATACTTTTTATTTTAAGAATGCAAGTAAAATACCTGCAGCCACAGCCGAACCAATTACGCCCGAAACATTAGGACCCATCGCATGCATCAATAGATAATTAGTTTTATCGTATTCCATTCCTACACTGTTGGATACACGTGCAGAGTCAGGAACAGCACTTACACCAGAATTTCCTATAAGTGGGTTAATTTTACTACCTTCTTTTAAGAATAAGTTCATAAGTTTTACAAACAAAATTCCAACCGTAGTTGCTATTACAAAAGAAAAAGCACCTAAGAAAAAGATTCCTATACTTTTTGCCGTTAAGAATGTTGTCGCTTGTGTAGAACAACCAACAGTTAAACCAATAAGTATTGTTGCAATATTGATGATAGAATTTGACGCCTCAGTTGCTAAACGTTTTGTAACGCCAGACTCTTTTAATAAATTGCCAAAGAACAACATTCCAAGCAAAGGAATACCAGACGGAACAATCATACATGTCAATAACAAGCCTATTATAGGGAATATGATTTTCTCAGTCTTTGATACCTGACGAGGAGGTTTCATGCGAATAACTCGTTCTTTCTTGGTTGTCAATAGTCGCATTATTGGTGGTTGTATTACAGGCACTAAAGCCATATAAGAATATGCTGACACTGCTATTGCTCCCATTAGTTCGGGTGCAAGTTGCGAGGAGATAAATATTGCAGTTGGTCCATCTGCTCCACCAATGATTCCGATTGCTCCTGCTTCGTTTGGTGCAAAGCCTAATGCCAAAGCAGCCGTATAAGCAGCAAAGATACCAAATTGTGCCGCTGCACCTATCCACATTAGTTTTGGATTACTTAATAGTGCAGAGAAATCTGTCATTGCTCCAATTCCTAAGAATATTAGAGGAGGATACCAGCCATTCTGCACACCATGATACAAGTAATGCAAAACAGAGCCATCTTCATATATACCAATTTTCAGTCCGGGGAAGAAAGGGATATTTCCTATCAACATTCCGAATCCTATAGGGACTAATAGCAATGGTTCATACTCCTTTTTAATTCCTAAAAATATGAATATACAACCTATAAGTATCATTATAATATGACCAATTGTGAAGTTTGCAAAGGAAGTATAATTCAAAAATTGGACGAATTGGCTTTGGACAAAATCCAAAAAACTTATTTGTGCATCAAGTAACATCATAATTTTAGCCTCCTATAGTTACAAGGACATCACCTTCCATTATGATATCACCTTTTCTTACTTTCACTTCTTTAATAATACCGGCGTTGTCCGCTTTTATCTCATTCTCCATCTTCATTGCCTCTAAAAGCAATAATTTCTGTCCTTCTTTGACCGTATCACCAACATTAACGAATACATCTAATATTGTACCTGGCAAAGGAGATTTAATGGAAATTGCATTTGAGGCAGAAGAAGAATTTACAGTTACCTTAGGTGCATTAGCCACAGGTTTTGAAGTATTGATAACAGGTCTTGATTTTTGTGTTTGCTTAACCTCTCTATCAACTTCAACTTTGTATGGCGTACCATTAAGTTCTAACTCAATAATTTGTCCTTCCACATTGTTAATATCAACAGAATATGTACTGCCATTTATTTTGAATTTATAGTTTTTCATTTTTCAATTACTATTTTCTAATTTCTAACTACTAATTATTTTCTATAAACATTCATATTGTGAAGTTTGCTACTCCAAGGAGAATAACGTTTCTCTACTTTGACTATTGTAAGAATTGTATTCTCTTCATCATGCAGTTCTTCGTTATATAAATGTATTGCAGCCGAGATTGCTGCCAATGCCTCTCCAGATAAATTTCCTCCAGCCTTAAACTCTTGTACTACTTCCTTACGTTCTTGTTTATCTGGGTAGTGTTCTTTCGCTTTTTTACGTTGTGCCGAATGTAAAGCACGTGCAAAGCCCATCAAAACTATAGAAATAACTATTAAGGCGAAGAATACAGTTCCTACTGCTATAACTGTCAATCCTAATCCAGTAGCATCGTGTTTTGCTATCTCTTCGGACTTTTTCTTAACACGATAATTCAAATATGCTGCCTTAGATGAAGACACTGTATCTATATGAATGTTTGCAAAACCGTCAGTACAATCTATGTCAAACACATTATAACCTCTCGCATTCAAGCCTGCAATAAACAAATGCTTACTTTCTTTGTCGTAAGAGAATGCAGATGCAGAACCTGCGAATTTGGGAGAAGTGTATATCTCGTTTCCGTCCAAATCTACCATATGTATATAACACGAATCGCGATTGGAAGCCAAGAATACTATATTTTGTTCATAGATTGCCACACTCATAGGTCGGTAGATTCTATATAAATCATGCCTTCCCACAGTATTATCTACTAATATGGCTTTTGTTATTTCAAAACCATTATTTATACGTTTTAAAATGTTAATTGTATTTTCGGGTTCGTCAATAACAGCCATTGTTTGCGATTTAGCATCCATTGCAAAATGTTGTGGAATAAGTGGGTCGTCTTGTGCAGAAACCCTTCCCACAACTAAAACAAAGCATATTGCAATGAATATTTTTTTTGTCACTTTATTCATTATTTTTTTTATTTTTAGTTTTTTTAAAGTGGGATGTTTCCGTGTTTTTTCATAGGGTTGCTATCCTTCTTTGTTGCAATAGCCTGCAATGCTCGTATTACGCGAAAACGAGTATTCCTTGGCTCAATCACATCATCAATATAGCCATATTTAGCAGCATTATAAGGGTTTGAGAACTTGTCTTCGTATTCTTTTTGTTTGTCTGCAACGAATTTTGCTCTTTCTTCCTCGTTCTCAATATTCTTTAACTCGCTACCATATAAGATTGCAGTTGCTCCACTTGCACCCATAACGGCAATTTCAGCCATAGGCCAAGAATAGTTTATATCACCACGTAATTGTTTTGCACTCATAACCAAATGAGCACCCCCGTATGATTTTCGTAGAGTTACAGTAATTTTTGGAACAGTAGCCTCACCATACGCATACAACATTTTTGCTCCATGAACTATGATGCCACCGTATTCTTGTCCTGTTCCTGGTAGAAATCCTGGTACATCAACAAAGGTAATAATAGGAATATTGAATGCATCGCAGAAACGTACAAAACGACCACCTTTTCTTGAAGCGTTAATGTCTAATACTCCAGCCATGTAGTTAGGTTGGTTTGCAACAATACCGACACTCATACCATTCATATGAGCAAAACCTACAACCAAATTAGGAGCGAATTTCTCATGTACTTCGAAGAAATCTCCATCATCGACAACACCGTGAATAACATCTTTAACGTTGTATGGTTGATTAGGATCGTCTGGAATAATATGATTTAAAGAATCTTCCAATCGGTCAATTGGGTCGGTACAATCAATCGTTGGCGGTTCTTCTAAATTGTTTGATGGTAAAAACGACATCAATTTTCTAATAGTTTTAATTCCTTCTTCCTCATTTTCAGATACGAAGTGAGCAACACCACTTTTTGTTGCATGTATGTTTGCACCTCCTAATTGAGCATCAGTTACATCTTCCCCTGTTACAGTTTTTACAACTTTTGGTCCGGTAATAAACATATATGAGTTTTCTTTACTCATCAAAATAAAGTCTGTTAGAGCAGGAGAATATACTGCCCCACCTGCACATGGTCCAAAGATTGCACTTATTTGTGGAATAACACCACTTGCAAGTATGTTTCTTTCAAATATTTCTGCATATCCAGCCAATGCATTAACACCTTCTTGGATTCTTGCTCCGCCAGAATAATTTAGTCCTATAACAGCAGCTCGAACTTTCATTGCTTGGTCC
>ONOZ01000090.1 GCA_900319595.1 uncultured Bacteroidales bacterium
CAATTTATTTCTTATTCTACAATTTCTATTTTCAATTTAAAAACTCTAATTTTTAAGTATTCACTTATTATTGTTTTAATCACACTGAAAAATAAAATTTCTTGCGTAAAAAATTCAATAATCACGCTGATTATTCCATTTTTTTCTAAATCATTGTTTTTCAGCACGATTTTTCATTTTGCAAATTTACAAAAAATTTTTGAATTGACCAAAAAAAAGTACAGGAATTTACTGCACTATATTCTTAATTATACAAATTTTATATTTTTTATAATAGAGTTATCTCAAATATTGCAATTACGCTTTAGTTATCTCAATAGCAAGTTCTTTGCATTCAATAATATCTATCTTAGTTGTAGGGTTTGCTATTGTATCAACCAAAGTCAATTCCTTAGTTAGCGTTTCACCACAAATATAATCTCTATACATCTCAACTGCAGCAGCCAATAGTTCATCATTTTCTATTTTTACAATGATATTGTCCGTAACCTCAAAATCATTGTCTTTTCTTATGTTTTGGATTCTATTAACTAACTCACGCGATACTGCTTCTTTCCTCAAAGCGTCAGTAATTGTTACGTCCAAAGCAACTGTCAGCTGTCCTTCATTAGCAACTACCCAACCCTCTATATCTTTTGTTGCAATCTCTACGTCATTTAGTTCCAAAACAACAGCAGTGCCATCAATATCCAATGAATAAGAACCAGAAGTTTCTAATTCTGCTATCTCCTCTTGTGTAAAGGCAACAATTTTAGCAGCCAAAGATTTCATTATCTTGCCATATTTTGGTCCTAAAGTCTTAAAGTTGGCTTTTATTGTCTTGCTTAAAACGTTGTTATGCAAATCCAAATATTCTATTTCCTTAACATTGACTTCTGACAAGATAAGATTCTTAACCTTTTCAATATGTGCTTTGGTTGTTGCATCGCAAGGAATCATTATCTTTGCTAATGGCTGACGTACTTTTAGGTTATGACGCTTACGTAAAGACAAAACAAGCGAACAAATCTTCTGAGCCAAATTCATTCTTGCCTCAAGGTCTTTATCTATCTCGTTGTCATTGTATTGCGGAAACTCTGTAAGATGAACACTTGCAAATTCGTGCCTATGAGATACGTTGTTAAGATTTCTATACATCTCGTCCATAAAGAAAGGTGCAAAAGAAGAACCTAATTGCGACACAATCTCTAAGCAACGATACAAAGTTTGATAAGCACTTATCTTGTCCTCAGTATATTCTCCTTTCCAAAAACGGCGTCTGCACAAACGAACATACCAATTGCTCAAATCTTCGCAAACAAAATTAGAAATACGTCTTGCTGCTCTTGTAGGCTCGTAGTCATTTAGGTCGTTATCAACATCTTTTATCAAAGTATTTAACAAAGATAGAATCCAACGGTCAATTTCAGGGCGTTTATTGTATTCTATTTCTTGCTCCTTATAAGCAAAGGCGTCAATATTAGCGTAAAGTGCAAAAAATGAATACGTATTGTACAAAGTACCAAAGAATTTACGGCGAATCTCATCAATACCTTCTGGATCAAATTTTAGATTATCCCAAGGTTGTGAGTTGGATATCATATACCAGCGTGTTGCATCGGCTCCGTATTTATTCATCATCTCAAAAGGATCAACACCATTGCCCAAACGCTTACTCATCTTGTTACCTTGCTTATCCAACACCAAGCCATTTGACACTACATTCTTATAAGAAACATCTCCCATCACCATTGTAGCAATTGCATGCAAGGTAAAGAACCAACCTCTTGTCTGATCTACTCCCTCTGCAATGAAATCTGCAGGAAAATACTTGGCTTTCAATTCTTCTGTTGTGCATTCAAAAGGATAATGACGTTGTGCAAATGGCATAGCACCTGAATCAAACCAAACATCTATCAAATCGCTCTCACGTTTCATAGGCTTACCACTCTCACTTACCAAGATAACCTTGTCAATATAAGGACGATGCAAATCAAAAGCGTTATAATCATCTGTTTTGTAAGGATTGTCTTTCATAAATCCCGCTTGGATACTCTTATCTATCTGCTCGGATAATTTTTGTACAGAGTTGATAAAGATTTCTTCCTTACCATCTTCTGTTCTCCAAATAGGAAGTGGAGTTCCCCAAAAACGCGAACGGGAAAGATTCCAATCCACCAAGTTTTCTAACCAATTACCAAAACGTCCTGTGCCTGTGGCTTGCGGTTTCCAATTGATAGTTTTGTTAAGTGAAATAAGTTTATCTTTTATTTCGGTAGTACGGATAAACCAAGAGTCCAAAGGATAGTAAAGCACTGGCTTATCTGTACGCCAACAGTGCGGATAAGAGTGTGTATGCTTTTCTATCTTAAAGGCTTTGTTTTCCATTTTCAATTCTACGGACAAATCTACATCTAATGTAGCGTCTTTTTCCGTTAGTGTAGTGTCATAAGCATTTTTTACGAATCTACCTTCATACTTCTTGTAAAGGTCTTTGTCTATATACTTATTAACATATTCTTCGTCCAAATCTTCCATTAGAAAGAACTTCCCGCTCTTATCTACCATAGGTTGCTGTTTGCCATTTTTATCAACAAGGTGCAAAGGTGCGATATTACTTAGTTTTGCAACCCTTGCATCGTCCGCGCCAAAGGTAGGAGCAATATGAACAATACCCGTACCGTCTTCTGTTGTAACATAATCGCCACTTATTACCTTAAAAGCCTCTCCTTCACTCTCTTGAGGGCGTATCCATGGAATAAGTTGCTCGTAGTCTATGCCAACAAGTTCCTTTCCTTTGCATTCAAATAGCAGTTTCCAAGGAATATCTTTATCTCCTTTATTATAAGCGGAAAAGTCTGCATTCTCAGTTTCCTTTTTGAAGTGAGTATATAAAAGATTTTTAGCCAAAATCACAATTATAGAATCGGCGGTATAAGGATTAAAAGATTCAACACAACAATAATCAATCTTGTCTCCAACAGCCAAAGCAGTATTTGATGGAAGTGTCCAAGGAGTTGTCGTCCATGCCAAAAAATATGCTTTTTCTATGTCTTTACCCAAACGGTTAAGGATTTCATTTTCTTTTGTCTGTTTGTTACATATCTTAAACTGAGCAACGCAAGTCGTATCTTTTACATCACGATAACAACCTGGCATATTCAATTCGTGAGAGGACAATCCCGTACCAGCGGCAGGCGAATAAGGTTGAATAGTGTAACCCTTGTATAAAAGTCCTTTATTATATATCTCTCCCAATAGCCACCATACAGATTCAATGTACTCATTTGTGAAAGTTATATAAGGGTCGTTCAAATCTACCCAATAACCCATTTGCTCGGTTAGTTTATCCCACAAATCTTTGAATTGCATCACACTCTCACGGCATGCTTTATTATAATCCTCTACACTTATCTTTGTGCCAATGTCTTCTTTGGTGATACCAAGTTGCTTTTCTACTCCAAGTTCTACAGGTAAGCCATGAGTGTCCCAGCCTGCTTTTCTGCTAACATAATAACCTTTCAAACTCTTATACCGACAGAAAATATCTTTGATAGTTCTTGCCATAACGTGATGAATACCCGGCTTGCCGTTTGCAGAAGGAGGTCCTTCAAAGAATATAAACGGCTTATTGCCTTCACGTATTTTCATGCTCTGCTCAAATGTCTGCTCTTGTTTCCAATAGTTTTGAATATTCTTTTCAATATCCACTAAATTAAGACCCTTGTATTCTTTATATTTTTCTGACATAGTAAAAAAGATTATTATTATAGTTTATACTATATTTTGCTACATTACAATTAGTTTAAGATTTTTGTGAATCTTTTCGGACTGTATTGTAACTACAAAACTTCCTTTTGGTAAGAATTCTAAATTTAATTTATTTTCGCCTTGTTGCAAAACTACATCATTGCTATAAACCTGATTGCCTTTAGAATCTGTTATAGTGATATTTACATTTTGTGCCAAGCCATTGTAGTTTAAGTAAACAAATTCCGAAGTAGGATTTGGAGATAAAGTAATATCAAAATCTATACCATCTATTGCTTCAAAGCCAACTCCTTCTTTTACATTTACAACATCCTCGCCCGAAGTAGCATTTCTACAAACTCCATTGCGTACAACCGCACGATAAGAGTATTGTCCAATATCTGTAGGTTTATCGGTAAGATACTCCTTTTCTGCAGAATTTTCTATTTCAACCCAATCGTAGCCGGGACGCAAACGTTCCCAATAAAGAATTGTACCAAGATGTGCACGAAGTTGGAATGTAGCCTCTTGGTTCTGCTCCACCTCTCTTTGCATACTAAATACGTTGCCTCCTCTACTTGCTTGGTCTATTTTAATAGTAACCATATTAGAAGTATCTACGGAAAGATAAGAAGTTACTATACGTTTGTAATATGTAGTTCCGAAAAGTTGATGAGGTTCATACCAAGTATTTGTAACAACACTACCCTCATCACAAGTATCCCAATTCTCTCCATCTGTAGAAGAAATCCAAAGATATTCGTATGTGCCATTACCCCCTGTAGGAATTTCTCCGTTAAGAATTGCTGGCACAGTTCCTTCGCAAAGTTGCTGGTCTTCGGAAATTCGGTTATTAAATATAGGAATATAAGGGGTAGTTACTTTTAGAGTTCGTCCGTATGCTGTACCATAACTATTGGTTGCAAACGCACGTACATAATATGTAGTCAAAGGTTCAAGATTTTGTATTGTAGCATTAAATTCGCCCACACCCTTACCCACAGAAACTTTAGTGTCTGCTATTGTAGGGTTATTATTTTTAGAATATACAAAACCTCTTTCGCTATTGTCTGTCATTCCTTCGTATGATATACTTCCCTGTACATATATTTTATTATATTCTGGCAATGCAATGCTATCAGTAGATACAAATGCTATCTGAGATACTGCCTTTACAGTAATATTATCAAATAAGTAATTATAATTGCCACTTAGCCCAACTCCCTCAAATCCAATATACGCGTTTTCGCTTTGATGATTAAGAATAGGTATATCTATTGTTATAGTTTGGTTAGGGTCTGCGGTACTATTAAGCAATTCCCATGCACCATCTACTCCATCTCTATAATAAACCTTAACATGATGTATCGTCATATCTGCTGTATTACGGGTAGCATTATATATTACCTTCATACTATCTTTATAAGACAAATCTAAAATAGGAAGTATTAGTTTATCTTGTTTATCAAAGCAAATTGTATCTATACTTGATAAATCTGGTGAGTATGGGAAGTCGGTTATTTTTGCACATTTGGTTATAAATGTAAGTTCTGTTGAATACGAAATCATACCTTCATTTTGAGCAAAAGCCCTTACATGATATTCCGTTGAAGGCATAAGCGAAGAATAAGTTATTTCGTAATTTCCTGTATTGTTGTCTGTCGCATAAATTACTATATCATTCATTGTAGGAGAAGATTGCTCGCTTAGAACAAAACCCTTGCTAACGAGATTTGTGTATCCCGCAGAAACAACATTTGCTTTGAATGTGGCTTGATTATCAGTAATATTGCTTATAGGAGAAATATTTACTTTTGGCCACGAACTAATAGTTTTATCTGTAACAACGACATTGTCAATATTCACGCCAGCACCACCAACCATTTCTGCCTCAAAACCAATGAACAAAGTCTTGCTTTTAACAGGTAAGTCTATGGATTTTGTTTCCCATGTATTCGTTGCCGTAGGGTAAGAAGCAAGGAATGTCCAATTTCCTGTTTGTGAAGTTTTATAATAAATGTGCAAAATATCATTTGCCCCAGAGGAGGATTTCTGAAGATGTCTAAAAGTTAGCATAGGCTTGTCCAAAACGGTAGTATTAAGAGGAGGAGTTATCAGTTTTATTTGTGGAGCAGGCAACCAAGTAGCCCTTGTGAAATCTGATTTTATATATACATCATTATTCTCACTTATCTTCCAGTGATTTGCAACATATACAAAATTTTCTTCGCCCCAACAATCCTCTATACCATTAGTAAAATCTTCTTCAAATGGAAACATAGTAATGGATTGACAAGGAGTTTTGACCTTCATTATCTCACCATAAGATATTCCATTTGAGGTTTTAGCGTATGGGCGAATATAATAAATTTGGTTATTTTCTAATGCAGTTAAGTTAGCACTTATTGAGTTGTCAGAAGTAGTATTGTCAATTATTTTAGTTGCATTTGCCTCAGTTAGATTTGATGAAGGCGAATACAAAAGTCCTTTTTCCGTTATGTTTGTAGAATATTTATTTACGGAAGCGGTTGCAACAATTGTATCTGAGAAGAATACATAATTAGAATTGTAGATATAAGGCAAGTTTGCGGTATCTCCAATATGTAAAGTTATATTCTTTGTATTTTCATTTTCCGTTATACGATACAAAGGCTTACCTAAATTCAGTCCATCGTATGATTTAGAGGAAGGTATTGATGAATCTGTAAATTGTCTATTATTTGTACTCCCTGGAAAAGGTTGTTCTTGTCCATAAGTAAATCCTCCCCAAGCAAATACATGTCTATCTGTATTTGCAGTAATGAGTTCGAATCCTAAGCGAGAGGTGTCGCAATTAGAACAGTTAGAATTCCATCCTGCTACATTCCTATCTACTTTATAGATAATAAGACCGTGCCCAGGTAAATAAGTGTCAAATCCTGTTAATTGTCTATTTTCTAATAAGAAGTATTCATTAGGAAGACCCGCAAAATTTAGTCTTATAGCCTTAGCACTTTCTCCTAGTTCGTGCAGAGTATAATCGTTACCATTCTGACCTTCTTCTATTTTTACATAATTTCTTACACTTCTCTCCATAGCATGCCAAAGAGGAGGAAAGGCACCATCTCCATTATAATTGCCTCCTGCCATCAAGTCCCATGTGCCAGGATTGAAAGCCCTACCTTGTTCTTCATAGTTGGTATCGTAATAATCAGGTTGTCCCAACACATGAGAAAACTCATGGCATATAGTTCCTATCTTCATAGGAGAATTTAAACCCTCTCTACCTTCTAATTCAGAGGAACAACCATAATCTCTTATTTTCACACCGTCCAAAGTTAGGGGAGGATAAAGAGTACTACGATGAGGCCAGATAAAATCGCTACTATTACCTGACACTGCCTGTGAATAGCCCGCATAAAGCACATATACGCAAGATACAAAGCCACTTGGATCTCCATTGGTATATTCTGAGTAGTCTATATCATCATCTGCTTTTTTTACCGCTTCTCTTATCAATTCCCTTACATGCAAATCGTTAGTTCCTCCTTCCTGTTTACCATAATAAGACAATACACTATCCGAAACGTATGGTCCCAAAACAGTTGCTGACAAATTTAATTTACCAGAAGAAGAAGCAACAAAATAATCATGTACAGAGCCCGGGTGTCCATTCTGTGAGTAGCCCACTTGATTAAACAAATTATCCACATCTTCTTTCGGAGTAGTAAATGCCCTATCCTTATAAGACATGAGAATGACAACCATTTTGTAATCTTCAATCTCATCGCTATCTGCTTTCAAACGTGCAACTTTTTTAGAATAGTCAATATTTGCATCTATATACTGTCTCATCAAATCTACTTGCCCTTGAGAATAAAATAGGTTCTTTCTAATACTTTTAAGAAACTCTATTTCTTCTTGTGTTCTATCTCCTGGGTTGTGAGCAATAACACTGGATATTTTCATGCCACCCTCTCCGTCTTCTATTGCATAAACGTAATCTTTATTCGGAGCAATCATTAATGTATAGTCATCTATTGTTCTATACCAACTAACTCTTTCATCTCCATAGGGTATTATGGTCAATGTTGTGCCGTCAGATTGTTTAATCTCGGCAGGTTCAGATTTAATTATGGTCGCAAAAGTCGGCACTATACAAAGAAAGCCAACAACCAATATCACAAAAATTCTTTTCATATTATTATGTATTTTTAGTATCATCTATAAAACATTGCAAACTGCAAATTTAGGAATTTTAAATTAAATATGCAAAAAAAATAACTATTATTTTATAATCTCAGGTGATTAAAGCACAAATCTCAATACGATGTAATTAAAATATTGTAGTAAAGTAGGTAATAGTTAGATATTTAAAAATTTGCTATTGCTACTTTCAACTCAGCATCTAAGGTAAGGTATAATCTATAAAAGTATTCATCATCATAGAGACTCTGTGCAATATAGCCTTTCATCAATTGCTTAATTTCTTCTGTTTCTTTTGCTGAAAGTTTATTGACTTCTACACCACTCTTTGTTGCAAAAGTCAATAGATCATTATAGACTATATTGTCAATATTATATCTATTTAAAAAATCGTCGCCATTAGCATATTGTTTAAATATGTTGCGGTTATTATCTACATAGTCAAAGCAATATTTATATATCAATCCATTTTTAAACAACGAATTGAAATAGGTACTATGCTTCAAAATGGAGTAAGGTAAGGTAATATCTGGCTCTATTCCTCCTCCGCCATATACAGTGCGACCTTTCTTGGTCTTGTATTTCAAATTTTTATCGTGTGTCAAAGTATCAGCATCATGTTCTGCATTAACAAATCGGTTAACAAAATCTTCAAAATATTTATCAGGATCGCCTTTAATATAAGGTCTTTGAATACATCTACCACTCGGAGTATAGTAGCGTGCAATAGTCAAACGAACAGCACTACCATCAGGAAGATTTCTTTGCTCCTGTACCAAGCCTTTACCAAAAGTACGTCTGCCAATAATTTTGCCTCTATCATTGTCTTGAACACAACCACCAATAATTTCAGACGCTGAGGCACTCATTTCGTTTATCATAACGATCAGATTTCCTTGCTCAAACAATCCCCCATTTGTTGCATAAGCATCAGTTCTTCCACGAAAACGCCCGTCAGTATACACAATCAAATCACCTTTGCTTATAAACTCATCCGCAATTGCAATTGCTTGGTCTAAATAACCACCTCCATTGTCGCGTAAATCAAAAATCAATTGATTCATACCCTGTTTTTTCAAATTTTTTAGAGCATTGGCAACCTCCTCGTGCGATGTTGCAGTAAATTCTTCTAATTTTATATAACCTGTATTAGAATTGAGCATTCCAAAATACCTAACGGCCTGCGTTTGTATTATATCGCGTGTAACAGTATAGTCTATTAGATGATTAACACCTTTTCTTTTTATTCCAAGTTTTACTTTGGTTCCTCGTTTGCCTTTCAATAAGTGTAGCACTGTATCATTGGTTATATTTTTCGGTTGCCTGCCATTGACTTTTACTATCCTATCCCCCGCCATTATGCCAACTTTTTCACTCGGACCTCCATTAACAGTTCTAACTACCGCGATAGTATCGTCTATGATACGAAACTGTACACCAATGCCATCAAAATTTCCTTTAAGGCTTTCGTTTTCTTTTTTAACTTCTTCTTTTGTCATATAGACACTGTGCGGGTCTAACTCTACAAGCAATGCCCGAATAGCATCATCTGTCAAAGAATCCTTGTTGGTTTTATCTACATATTCCTTATCAATCAATTCTAAAATATAATTTATCTTTGCTTCTTTGGGGTAAGATATTGATTGATCGGTTTGTCGTTTGCCTAAAATGAACAAGCCTATAGCCATGCCAATAACTATTGACACGGCTACAATTAATGGTATATAAGATTGTTTTTTCATTATGATTCTACCCAAGCTTTCAATTCGTCTAATTTTAAGGCAGCAATGTCTAATTTATGCTTTTTTCTCAATCCATTTA
>ONOZ01000074.1 GCA_900319595.1 uncultured Bacteroidales bacterium
CGAAATTTTTTATTTATTACAAAAATCTCCATGCTTTTTTGGCGAGGGGGGAAGATAAATTCTTAGGGCAATGTCTGTTGCTTATGTCACCGCGTAGAATATAATGTATTTGATTCGTGCTCCAAACCACTAAAACGTTAAAAATTGGCGATAGCCTCTCTTTTTTTATTTTTTATTTTCTATATTATTAATTATATTATTTTATTGTCTATCATTTGAAGTGATGTCTCCTTCAAATTGTAAGTTTGGTAACTATCATTTTGTACATCTCTTTGCAGAGTATTTTGAGCATTTTTAAACCGATCTCTTTTATATACTTATACATAACTAAACGGACAAAGAAACTTGCAAAACTGCTTATATCCCTTTGTCCGTTCATTGACAAATATCATCTACTAATTATTTATGATATTTTGGAATTCAACTTGGGATTGATAGCGTTTGAATTCAACATCGTTTTTCGCCTGATATTTGTATGCAGGTTCCATTTCGCAAGCCACACGTAAATTCTTAATCAAACCAGGAACATCATCTAAACGAGCATAACATACCGCACGCAAGTAATTAACTTCGCTTGTTTGGTCAACACAGCAATCCAAAGTACGAATTGCATTTCCAGTATTACCTGTTAAGAGTTGAATCAAAGCCAAATTATAAGTACATTTTCTGTCTTGCAATTGCTCTGCTGCTGACTCGTAATCGCCTTGTTTTATTGATACTATCGCCGAATTTGCAGTCGCTTGCTCGCAACCATGTTCTTTTGCCAATTCTATATATCTTGCAGCTGCGTCATTATCTCTTAACGCCAATTGCAACAAAGCCAAATTGTTTTCTATTTGTCCATTATCAGCAGAAAGTTTATAAGCAGTTTCCAAATATGTTTTTGCATCGTCTAATTGATTTAAGTACAACGCTGTCGCTCCTGCATTATTCCAACCCTCCCATTGAGAAGGAAAACGCTCAGTTACGGCTTGATAGATTTGTAATTTGACTGCATAATTATGAGATAACGAAGCAGCATACATCAACTCATCATAAGTTAAATTATCTGGGTTAGTCAAAGCCATTTTTGCTAATTCTTGGTCTGTTTTTTGCACTCCTGTAAAATTAAATGCAATCTCACCACGTCTAAGAGTAGGCAAAATATCTTCTTCAATCTGGCGGAAAACAACACTCATATTTCTAATTTCCTGTTCTCTACGAACCTTGTCTGGTTGTGATTTAACAACGTTGATAACAGTATTTTTTTCTTGCAAAGAAGAGCCTTCAACCAATTTTATAAAGTTATCCCAATCTTCTCCTCTTGCATTGGTTGTAATTACAACGTCTTTCTTTATGTCTTCTACGTATTTATTTACGTCCGAGGATTTTATATTTTCTGCTTTTGCTCTTTCTTGTAGTGCTTCTGTAAGCATATTTTCTACAAGTTTGACTGTAGTTTCTGCTCTTTTCTTTGAAAGTCCAATATTATAAGATTCCTCTCCCTCTGGAGAAGCCCACGCATTTACATATATCTGTCTTGGTACTTGATTATTGACAATATAAGATTTCATATTGTTTATACTACGCTTAGACTCCATTTTTTGATTCAAAGCGTTATTCCAATTCAAATCATACATATTTACAGTAAAATAAATATCGGCTTTCATCAACTCATCTGCAACAATGGTATAATTAGCAGTAGCCATCGCCATATCTCCTTTGATATCAACGCGATTGGATGTAGAATTGATTCCCTGTGCTATCTTTACATTGCCCAATTCAATGGCTTTGCTGTTTTCCAAAGCCTCTGAACGAGTCGCATTTGCCTCATTGACCTTTTTAGTCTTGTAAGCAACAGGATTTAATGTTAATACAGCACTCTCCATTCCAGGTCTGTAAGCAACAGTATCTCTATACATAAATCTACCACCGCCTTTCTTCTCAATGGTTTTGCCATTGCCATCAACCTTTTGTCCTTTCAAATTCATAGGAGATAGTATCACCTCACCCGTCTCCCAGGTCAAATA
Source organism: uncultured Bacteroidales bacterium (assembly GCA_900319595.1). Lineage (GTDB taxonomy): Bacteria > Bacteroidota > Bacteroidia > Bacteroidales > P3 > Scybalousia_A. The sequence continues at coordinate 2,010 of ONOZ01000074.1, forward strand.
AGGTTGAAGATACATAACCGCATCTTTTTTGAAATAATGTTTTGGAATATTTCCGTTGATTGTAACTATCACCTTGTCGCCTGTTGTTTCCATAGGATTTGGAGAAATTTGATAGCGAACAGTATTATGCTTTTTTTGCATTGATTTAAGCGAAGAAGAACAAGAGGAAAATCCCAATACAACTCCTGCCAACAATACGCCTATAAGTACTTTTTTCATATCCATTATGTTTTTTGTTATTTCTTTACAATATAATTTATTATTAATTGATTGGCAAAGTTACAATAAAATTTTGCAATATTGACAATTTCTCGTAAAATTTTGTTTATTTTTAAATTTTTCCAATCAATTCGCTAATACTTCTTAGGTTATGTCTATCACAATAATTAGATAGGTCTGCTATGATTTTACTGCACACAGAAGGATTTACAAAATTAGCCGTACCAATCTCAACGGCAGACGCTCCTACAAGCATAAATTCCACGACATCTGAGGCATTCATTATACCTCCAATACCAATAACTGGGATATTTACATTGTGTGATACCTGCCAAACACACCTCAGGGCAATAGGTTTAATCGCAGGACCACTCAACCCTCCTGTTATGGTAGAAAGTATGGGTTTTTGTTTTTCACTATCAACAGCCATAGCCAAAACAGTATTGATTAAGGAAAGAGAATTCGCTCCTGCTTTTTCGACCTCTTGGGCTATTTCGACAATATTAGTAACGTTTGGAGTAAGTTTTACAATCAAATGTTTTTTATATATTTTTCTTACCTCAGTTACTACTTCTTTTGCCATATTTTTATCAACTCCAAAGCCCATGCCTCCTTTTTTTACATTGGGACAAGAGATATTTAACTCTATTGCTGGTATTGTTTCCAAATCATTTATCATTGAGGCAACTTTGCAATATTCCTCTATACTCGAACCCGATACATTTACAATAATGTTCTCATTTTTATCTTTTATTTGCGGATAGATATTTTTGCAAAAGTATTCTACCCCTTTATTTTGCAAACCTACGGCGTTAATCATTCCACTTGGAGTCTCGGCAAGACGTGGATAAGGATTACCTTCTCGTTTTTCACCCGTAGTCCCTTTAACTATAAAGCCTCCAAGTGTAGATAAATTCAAAAAGTCTTCATATTCTGTACCAAAACCAAAGGTCCCTGACGCAGTAAGAATTGGATTTTTCAATTTCAGCGTTCCCACTGTTGTACTTAGTCTATTGTCTGCCATAGTTTTTTACCATTTTAAATCTTTTGCATTAAATACTGGACCTTCTACACATACACAAACATTGCCATCGCTCTTTGTATCTGTAACACAACACAAGCATGCTCCAATTCCACAAGCCATTCTATTTTCTAATGATACATAACAAGGTATTTGTCTTTGTTCTGCCTCCATACTTATGGCTTTCATCATAGGAGTTGGGCCACAGGTAATTATTGCAGAAAAGGATTGATTCATTATAGAATTTTGTGTAACTAATCCCCTCTCCCCTACACTACCATCTTCTGTTGAGATATGAACGTCTGCAATTTGTTTATATCTATCAATCAAAAATAATTGTTCTTTTGTCTTTGCTCCTATAAGCATTGTCGGTTTTGTACCTTTATCATAATATGTTTTTGCCAAATAATACAATGGTGCAGTACCAACACCTCCCCCTACAAGTAAAGGCTGTTTTTCTTTCATAGGAAAATAATTCCCCAAAGGAAATACAACATTGAGTTTGTCTCCCTCTCGTATTGCTGAAAGTTTATTCGTGGCTTTGCCTATTTTCTGTACAATTACTGTTATAGTATTAGTTGTAAAATCCACATTGTGAATACTTATCGGACGCCGAAGCAATCTGTCTGGAATATGTTCTACAAGTATATTAACAAATTGACCTGGAAATATGTCTCCAATCGGTGTCGAGCTTTGCAATTCTAAAAGAAAATTATTTTTGTTTAGGAGTTCCTTCCTTGTTACCAATAAATCTTGTTGATACTTCATAAGTTGATATGTTCCTTTTTGAAACTACAAAATTAAACAAAAATTTTGAAATATCCAAAAAATTAACTATTTTTGCAAACTCAAATAACAAATTGCATATGAAAAAGATTGTATACATATTGTCAATATTGTCCATTTTGGTTTTTGCTTCTTGCGATGCGGAATTTGACCCTAATGACGATTGGCAGGAAAATATGATGATATATTGTCTTTTAGACCAAGATGATGATATAACATACGTTAGGGTAGAGAAATGTTTTTTAGGCAATGGCAATGCTTACGATTTTGCAAAGACAAAAGACAGCGTTTATTATCCTGTAGAAGATTTGGAAGTGAAATTGTACGCCTGCCAAATGGGTGATACGAGCAAAGTTATCAAAACGTTTGATTTCAAAGACACTCTTGTATCAAAATATGGTGGAGATTTTTATTATGATAATGCTTGCCCAGTCTATTACTGCAATACAAAAGGACAATTGAGTTATCATTATACTTATAAACTGACAATAAAAAATCTTAAAACAGGTAAAGTCGTTACAGGCATTACACATCTGCTCTCAGATTATAGTATCCAAAATACTACATTCTATTTTACCAGTAGAAACCAGACAATGGATATTATTTGGGGCAACAAATATGTAACTCAAGACTTTGATCAAAGAACTGTTGCCAAGAAATTCAAAATTGATGTCAAATTCAATTACACCATAGACGGAGCAATTCATACACTAAACATTCCTTGTAGCGATAAGACTAATAACAACTCCTCTTTTGAGCATTCTCACCAACTTAGTATGCAATATGTTTTGGACGTTATAAAAAATGGATTAAAAGATAAGTACAATATGAAATGGTATGGTGCAAAACCTTTTGAGATATGCGTTTCAGCGTGCGACTTGTCTTTATCTGATTATATGTCTATCAACGAATTTAGCGACAAAGGGTTAAATTACATACCAATGTATAGCAATATAGAGGGCGGCTATGGTCTGTTTGCTTCTCGTAGAGCACATATATCAAAGGAGTTTAAAGATAGAGAAATTTATCCTGAGTTAAAAACGGCAATTGCGTCTTTTGGGCATGGCTTTGAACAATAATAAACAAAGCGACCAATTCACAGCAATTGTCTATATAATAGTATGGAATAGAAAAAATTTCGTATCTTTGTAAATAGAAAAATTTTTTGAAAATGAAGAAAATACCACATACATATGTTATTATCTTTGCTTTGATTTTACTTGCTGCACTATCTACCTGGATTATTCCATCTGCCGAGGCACAAACTTGGCAAATATTTTCTGCATTTTTCAAAGGATTTGCAAAAGCCCCTTCAATCATAGCATTTATCCTCATAATAGGTGGTGCATTTTGGCTATTGAATGAAACAAGGGCTATTGATTTTGGAGTATCTGAGTTTTTGAAAAAAAGTAAAACATTAGAGAAATACACTATTTTTAGAGCAATCGGAGTGAATAACATGGTTATTATTGGTGTTATGACTATGTTTTCGCTATTCGGAGCGTTGTTTGGTATGAGTGAAGAAACTATTGCTTTTGTTTTGGTTTTTGTTCCTTTAGCAAAAAGTATGGGATATGACGAAATAACTGGTGTTTGTATGTGCTTTTTGGCTGCAGGCTTGGGATTTGCTGGTTGCTTATTGAATCCTTTTACTCTCGGTATAGCACAAGATATTGCAGGGGTGAAAATGTTTTCTGGAATAGAGTATAGGCTGTTTATTTGGGGCGTATTTACTATTTGCGGTATAGTGTTTGTCTTGAATTATGCACATAAAATTGCTAAAAAAAATAAAGGAATTTCACAAAATACAAACAACAAGACAAACACATTAGAATTAAATGTAAATACTCGCGTTGCAAAATTGTCATTACTTGTTTTGGGTATAGTTATAGTTGCTTTAATCGTTGGTGTTACGGTTTTTGAGTGGGGATTTGAACATATCGCTGCGTTGTTTTTTGCTATGGCTATTGCAATAGGTATAATTGCAGGCAAAAATGCGAATGAAATTGCGAAGAGTTTCATTGATGGTTGCAAAGATATGCTATCTGCAGCTATGGTTGTCGCTCTTGCAAGTGGTATTATTGTCATTTTAGAAGATGGAAAAGTTATACAATTGATTCTTTCTGGAGTTGCCAGATCGCTTTCAGACACAGGACAAGTTGGAACTTTATCAGCAATGTATATTTTTCAGACGTTGATAAATGCAATAATAACTTCAGGAACAGCAAAAGCTGCAATGTTAATGCCAATATTTAGAGATATTTCCAATACCATAGGTCTGTCTTTGCAAAGTACAGTAACAGCATTCCATATAGGCGATGGATTTACTAATTTACTAACACCAACCTCAGGTGTTTTGATTGCCGTACTTGGAGCAGCAAAAATACCATATGCAAAATGGGTAAAATTTGCTTGGAAATTCATTTTGGCTATGATAATATTGGGCTGGCTACTGCTACTTCCGACTTTGTATTTCAATTTACCTGATTTTTAAAAGTTTTTATAATAAAAATAGTCAAAAATTTTGAAAAATAAAAAAATTTTTCTACCTTTGCAAACTGAATACAAATTCAACACTCTTTTATTTTTTTAATTAAATCTCACAAAAGTGAAAAAACTAATTTTAATGACTTTTACATAGAAAGTGGTTCGGAAACAATAGATTGAATTTGCTATTTGCTTATACCTTTTTTGTAAATGGCACATATACTATCGAGTGAGCAAATGGGAATGGTTATGATACGGGGCAAATTACGGTGGTACAAAAATAGTAAAAACGTTACAATTTCAAGGTGAGTAACAGCGATAAATTAAGCACGCAAAAGAAAAAAATAATCAGTGATATTAAAAAAATAATCAGCGACAATATTTAATTTATTATCGCTGATTTTTTATTGAGTTGTGTATCTTACTCGTATTGTTGCAATTCCAATTCACCGTTAAGATACATTGTTGCATTCATTGCTAACGCTCCCATTTCATCTTCACCGGGATAAACAAAAATTGGAGCAATCCAATCTATACGGTCGGACAATTCTTTTACAAATGGTTTTCCGTAAGCAATACCTCCTGTAATCAAAATAGCATCAATAGTTTTTACTTTGCCGTGTAGTACTGCTGCCTGAGCACCTACTTCTTTAGCTACCTGATAAGCCATTGCAGATTGAATGAAAGCAAATTTTTCGTCCCCCTCTTTTGCTTTTATTTCAACAGTTAGAGCATCGTTTGTCCCCAAATAAGCAACAAAACCACCTTCTCCAACAATCATTTTACGAATTTCCTTTTCTGTATATTTCCCACTAAAACACAATGAAATCAATTTTGTCATTGGCACACTGCCGGAGCGTTCTGGTGAAAAAGGACCATCTCCATCTAAAGCCTGATTGGCATCTATTACTTTACCTTTATGATGTGCTCCTACTGAAATGCCTCCTCCTAAATGTACAACCAACAAATTAAGGTCTTCGTACTTCTTGCCATTTCCATGTTCTCTTGCATAACGTCTTGCAATTGCCTTTTGATTCAAACAATGGAAGATAGAATTTCTTGGCATTAAAGGATGACCAGAAAGTTTGGCTATTTCCTCTCTTTCGTCTGTAACTCCTGCATCGGCAATCACTGCTTTTACTCCTATTTCTTTTGCTATTTCGTTAGCAATCAGTCCTCCTAAATTGCAAGCATGTTGTCCTGCATAACCAATTTGTAAATCGTGAATCATAGCAGGAGTAACTTCCCAGATACCTCCTTGTGTAGATTTCGTCAAACCACCTCTACCAATGATGATTTTGAAATCCTTTATGTCAAAACCCGCATCTTTTACTTCTTTCAAACACAATTCTTTCCTAAAAGCATATTGGTCAGCGATACGTTCAAAAGGTTTCAACTCCTCCGCACTGTGTTTTATATTTTTATCGAATAATTTATTCTCCCCATCATATACCGCAACCTTTGTTGAAGTACTTCCTGGGTTAATTGCTAAAATTAATTGTTTGTACATACTATTTCTTTTGTTTTATTTAACTTTCAAAATTAAATATGTTGCAAAGATACAAAGAATTTTTGAAAAAACAATAAAACAATGTGTATTATTCAAAATTTTTATATCTTTGCACTTGACGGCATCTGTGAAAGTTCTATGAAAAAGGATGCCGTTCGTATTATTAAAATATTAAATATTAACAGATTATAAAAAAAGGAAAAAGAAATGGCTTTAGAAATTAACGAAAGTAACTTCCAACAAAAAGTTATGGAAGAAAGCAAATTGGTTGTTTTGGATTGCGGTGCTACATGGTGTGGTCCTTGTCAGCATATTGCACCTATAATTGAGGAGTTGGCGACAGAATACGAAGGAAAGGCTGTTGTTGCTAAATGTGATGTAGATGAATCACCTGAAATCCCTGCAAAATATGGCATTCGTAATGTTCCTACGGTTCTTTTCATCAAAAATGGGGAAGTTTTGGAAAGAATGGTCGGTGCAAATAGCAAATCTGCTTACAAAGAGAAAATAGAACAGTATATGTAAACTATTTGAAGGTTTTTAAGGTTAGTTAAAGTTTCTAAAAATATACGATTTTTTAACCTTAACTAACCTTATTTATCTTTATTAACCTTAGAATCATTTGAATTTAGAAAATATTTCCTACGGACAAATAGAACTTAGAGCAAAACAAGTTGTAGAAGGGTTCTTATCGGGATTGCATAGAAGTCCTTTTAGGGGGTTTTCAGTTGAATTTGCAGATTATCGTGCTTATAATACAGGCGAAAGTACGAGGTTTATAGATTGGCGACTGTTTGCAAGGACAGATAAACTTTTTTTAAAGAATTATCAGCAAGAAACTAATTTGCGTTGCACGGTTGTAATGGATAATTCCGCTTCAATGTGTTTTCCTTTTGACAAAAAGTCAGTGAGTTTTGACAATCCCAATAAAATAACATTTGCTACTTATTCAGCTGCTGCTCTAATCAATATGCTTTACAAACAAAGAGATGCTTTTTCGCTTGCGTTGCTGTCAGATAGGATTGATTATATAAGTGAAGTGAGGAGTACTTATGCTCACAAAAAACACATCTTTACTTTGTTAGAGCGGTTGATGCAAAAAGATTATAAAACTTTTCCTAAAAACACCGACCTAGCTCCTTTGTTGCACCAAATGGCAACGCAAATTCATAAACGTTCTCTTATAATTATTTTTACCGATTTACTATCTGCTAATGAAAATATAGATGAGTTTATCAAATCGTTACAACATCTAAAATTTGCAAAACACGAAATTCTTTTGTTTCACGTATTTGACAAAACTTTGGAAGAAAACTTGCAATACAAAAATCGCCCCTACCGTTTTATTGATATAGAAACTAACGAGGAATTAAAAGTCAATCCAAGTGAAATTCGGGAAGAATATATGAGAATTATGCATGACAATTTCTCTGAAATTTGCTCTGCTTGCAATGACATGCATATAGACTATATAGAATGCGACATCAACAAAGGGTTTGACCAAATTCTTGTGCCTTATTTTTACAAGAGAATTAGGTTGCGATAGGTTTTTCTCAAACAAAAACTATTTCTTTGCTATATAGTACAAGGTATTATGCTTGTTTTCAAAAAATACTTCTTTTGATAGATTGATAATATCTGTAATAGTTACTTTTGCGTAATAATCTTTTTCTGTATTGATTCTTTCCAACATATCAATGTGGGCGTAATATGCTAAATTCAATGCTTTATCGCCAATTTTTATATTATTGAATGTGGCATTTGCTCTATTCTTATTCTTTACCTTTTGAAATTCTCGCTCAGTTGGAGGGTTTGCTATAAGATTATGCAATTCTGCCCAAATATTCTCTTCTGCTGTTTGCATATC
>ONOZ01000062.1 GCA_900319595.1 uncultured Bacteroidales bacterium
AGAAAAGATAATAATAAAATAATAATAACCAACTACACCTTACAAAACCTTACAGGGAACAGTCAAAAACAATACTGTTCCCTGTAAGTCATTTTATTGGTTGTATGATTTTCTCATCTCAAAGGTATTAGAAATGTAAATTTGCTTAATATAGGGCTTTTATTATTTCTAAAATTTTTTGTATCTTTGCACGTCCATAATAGTAGAATTTAAAATACATGAACGAAGAGAGGGCTTTACTTTTAGGTAGAGAAAAAATAGGAAAATTATTGTGGAAATTTGCACTCCCAGCAATCGCAGCAATGATAGCATCTTCTATGTACAATATTGTAGATGGTATATTTATTGGGCATTTAGGTGCATACAATATTGCAGGAGTAGGTTTGACAGGACCATTTATGAACTTGGCAGCTGCTTTTGGTGCATTGGTGGGTGTGGGTGCAAGTGTTTTATGTTCAATTTATCTTGGCCAGAAGAATTATGATAAAGCACGTATAGTATTATCTAACGTTATAATTCTGAATCTTATATTAGGTATTGCATTTACTATTGTTGGGTTGATATTCTTAGACCCTATCTTAGTATTTTTTGGAGCGAGTGAAAACACTTTGCCCGCAGCAAGAGAATATATGCAAGTTATTCTAATAGGAAATGTATTTGCTCACATGTATTTAGGATTAAACTCAATATTGCGAGTAAGTGGTTATCCTGTTACAGCAATGAATATGACCTTTGTGTCTGTTGTGATAAATATTATATTGGCTCCGTTATTTATATTTGTTTTTCACATGGGGGTTGCCGGTGCTGCGTGGGCTACTGTCATTGCTCAGACTATTTGTTGCTTAACTTTGTTTTATCTTTTCTTACGTCGCGACCGTGTTGTGTATTTAGAAAAAGACAAATTCCATTTAGACAAACATATCATCAAACGTTCGTTTTCTATTGGCTCTCCGAACTTTTTTACCAATACAGCCGGCTGTTTTATCGTTATACTTCAAAATTATAATCTATTAAAATACGGCGGTGATTTGCACGTTGGGGCGTTCAGTATTGTGAATAGAATTGCTTTTATGTTTTTTATGATAATTTTAGGTTTCTCACAAGGAATGCAACCTATAGTGGCGTACAACTTTGGTGCAAAGAATTATGACCGTATGTGGAAGACGTTCCATTTAACTATTATCTGTGCATTGTCTGTTTCCACTTTGGGCTGTCTAATAGGAGAGATATTTCCTTATTATATCACTAGATTGTTTGCAAGCGAAGGTTCGGCATTAGATGTTTCGCTCATAGAAATAACCGTTGATGCTTTCCATAAAAATATGATAATGTTTTGGATAATAGGTTTTCAAGTTATAGGTACAAATTTCTTTGCTAGCATGAACCAACCTAAAAAGGCTTTGTTCCTATCTCTTACACGTCAGGTAATATTTCTAATCCCGATACTATTGATACTTCCGCCTATGATAGGTGTTGATGGTGTTTGGTTTGCTGCCCCATTGGCTGATCTATTGGCAAGTATTTTTACACTATTATTACTTATTAGGGAATATAAACTACAAAAACCTAAATTATGAATTGTTATTCAACAATTCTCTATCAAAACAAAAGAGATAGACTGAATCATCTATCTCCTTTTCGTACTTCTGAAGGGACTAATATATTTATTTTCAAAATTTCTAATAATAATTAAAAATACTATTTTTCAGTATTTTATATCTTTGAATATTTATTTTTGTTTAGTTTAATTCATTTTTTGTTGTGCAGAAGTTGTGCAGAAGTTTTATTCTTTGTAATTTTGCACAACTGAAAAAAGAATAAATATGGCAACGATAAAACTTCAATTAGGTAGGGGGACAAAAGACAAAGTAAATTTAAAAGTTAGAATTTCAGATGGTAGGGATGTTGCTTTATATATGAAAACGGACATAAAGATAGACCCTAATATTTGGGACAGTAAGAATGAAACAATAAAAAAACGTATTCTTATAAATGCTAACGAAAAAAGCGAATTGCTAACAAAGATACATCAAATAAAAGAATATAGCGAACGTGCTTATCAAAAACTTGTAGATAGTAACGATGTTATAAATTCAGCAAACTTTGCTTGGTACTATCAAAAAGAATTACACCCTCAAAGATTTGATAAAAATGATTTCTTTATGGCGTATGATGAATTTATAGAATTACATAATAATATATCTTGGACAACACAAAGAGCATTTATTCAAAATAAAGATAATTTATTACGTTTTGAGAAAGTTTGGCAAGTAACAAAAGACCGAAAATTTGAAATATCTTTTAACACTTTTACTTCTGCTTTATTACAAAAATATTATGAATTTATTATAAATGAATATCAATATATAGATAATCCTTTATTGCAAGAATATTATTCTCAATTAGATTGTAGAACGTGGCGAAATCAACGGCACATAAATACTGCTAATGGGAGAATGAAAAAGTTACGTGCTTTTTGGCGTTGGGCATTGAATACTAAACGTACAGACAAAAATCCTTTCGTTTCTTATACTATTCCTGCCGATAGATACCCCACACCTATTTATTTAACATTAGAAGAAAGAAATAAAATATATGCCCTTGATTTATCTGACAATGATTATTGGGACAAAACACGTGATATTTTCATATTCCAATGTTTTATAGGTTGTCGTGTAGGAGATTTATGGAAAATAACCAAAGAGAATGTGCAGGACGATATATTAACGTATCTGCCAGAAAAGACAAAGAAAACAACCGCCAAGCCTCTAATAATACCCTTGACAAAAACCGCCAAAGAAATAATTGATAAATATAAAGACGAGGATTATTTAATACCTACACCCATTATAAGCCAACATTATTACAATAGAGCGATAAGAAGTATTGCAAAACGTGCAGGATTAGATAGAAATGTTGTTGTATTAAATACAGACGGCGAACCTGAAATAAAGCCTTTATATGAAACAATATCTTCTCATTTTGCAAGGAAAACATTTGCTGGTAATATCTATAAACAAGTTAAAGACCCTGCTCTTGTATCGTCAATGACGGGGCATTCTGCTAATAGTAAAGCCTTTGCTCGTTATAGAGATATAGATACAGATATAAAAAAAG
>ONOZ01000064.1 GCA_900319595.1 uncultured Bacteroidales bacterium
ACCCAACGATGTTATGATAGGAATGAAATATGCCGAAAAATCATTTCATCGTACCAAAATTATTCGGATTGATTTTACAGAATTTAGCGGAAAAACAAAGAAATTATAACTTAAAAAAATAAAGTGTAGAAAAGAAAAAATTCTTTTCAGAGATTATTTTATTTTTTTCTGAAAAGAATTTACTAATCACTCTATTTATTTTTACCCCTTGTTTTTGTGGGATTTTCTTTATTTATCTATACTTTTTGTATTGCCTTTTTGTTGTTATTAATTCTTATTGTAAGATGGATTTGTTCGTTAGGAGATTTTTCGGGTCTTAAAGCAGTGATTTTGCACTCAAAAATATCTTTCCAACCTGCATTCAATAATTGAGCAATTGCATAATTTTCGGAACGAGGTATGTAGCCAAGTTGATAGACATTGTCCTTTGAAACTGTATCTGACTCATCTTTATAGGCAACTGCCACAGCATTTTCGTCATATCTGTTATCTGGTTCTGCAATAAGCATAAGTTTTGTGCCAATTCTCAATTTGTCAAAAACTTCGTCTGTATCGTAATACTTTTTTCCTGCAAGAAAACAATCTGTAAAGAATTTTTTTGTTGCTCTCATGATTATATGTTTTTTAATGTTAGTAATTTTGTTTTATATTGCAAAATTATAATAGCGTTATGACATTTTGTGTCATAGAGCAAAAAAATATTTTTTATAGATAGAAATTTTGATATTTTCTTATGAAATTTTCTTGTTTTACTTTCCGCTTTTTTCTCTATTACATTGCTTGCAAAGTAATTGGCAGTTGTCTTCGGTTGTACGTCCTCCCATATGCCAAGGTTTTATGTGGTCAGCCTCCATTTCCTCTAACTCAAAATGTTTTTGACATTTCACACAAATACCCTCTTGTCTCTCATAGACGGAGCGTTTCATATTGTTGTCAAAGGCACGTATAGAAAGGTGTTTTTCTTGCTTGTCAAAAACATAATAATATATGCCTTTCTTGTTTGTACCATCGCTATCGGCCATAAGTTTTTTGACTTCCTCCTCCATTTTTGCAGTATCAATAAACTCGTCCTTATATCTATTGTATAACTCACCCCAATTGACACCTTTTTGTTCCTTGCGATATTTTGGAAAAGTCATTTTAACCCACTCAATTACAGCAGAAAAGTATTGCCATAATTGGTTAGCGTTTTGGTCGTGCTGATGCTTTGCCATATATGCTTCAATCTGAGAGTCATTTATCCATTTAATAGCCGTTTCTAAGTAATCTTGACGGTTGCATGAGCCATTAAGAAAATCTTTGCCTATCCTGTATGCTACACAGCCGTTTTTAGAAAAATACCTTTTGGCATCACTAACCCAACTACCTGAATAGACAGCATTTCTCAACTCTTGGTCAGTCAGTTTTGCCCCTGCAATATTGATTGTTTCGAACCAATTCAATTTTTCTTTGTCCGTCCCTGAGCAGACATAGACCATAAGTTCATAAGATAGGATTTCGTCTTTTTCGTCTTGCGTTAGATTGTGAAAATATTTGAAATCATATGCAAATTCTCCATTAACATATTGGCAAATACTAATAGTGCGTTGCTGACCATCAATAATTTCAAAAGGTATTTCGTTGTTATCGTCCCTTTTTGCCCAATACATGACATTGAGTGGGAATTTGTTTTTTATAGTTGTAATAACGGCATCACGTTGCTTGTCGTCATAAATAAAATTTCTTTGATAAGGCGGACGAATATCCAATTTGCCACCATAACCAATTACTCCGCTTTCCTCTTCGTCCTTATAACCGTCATAATATCCGTTAGTTAATTCTCCAACTGTGATACTTTTTAATTCTATTTTCATAGTGTGTTTGTGTTATATGCCCTATGTAATTATTCTTGTAGTAATATTTCAATATCTTTTTGAAGCAAAGGAATATGTTTAATAACTAAACTCCAAAGAAATTCACTTGTTACGCTATCATAGCCATGTATAACTCTGTTTCGTGTATCAACAATTGCTTTTGCGTTATTTAAAGTAATATTTGGATTATTCTTCAAAAGTTTGCTAATAGCCTCTCCCATAATTTCAACGTTTCTTTCAACAGCACGTTGTTTCATTATATCATTATCAAACTCTATAAAAACTTTCTTATCATTAAAGAAACTTTCCACTTCTTTACAGGCATTCAAAACATCAATTAGATATTTTTTTGAATATTCATCCATAAATTTTTACTTTATTGCGTTCAATATTATTAAGAAAAACTTCATTGCGAATTGCTTTTGCTTCAACCAAATCTATTTCTCTTTGCAACAAATTAGATAATGCTTCTTGCAAACCGAAATAATTGTCGGCATAATCCTCAATAGGTATATTATTGAAACTTACCAAAAAATCTACATCACTATTGGGGTTAAACTTATCTGTTAAAACCGAGCCAAATACATCTAACCGAGCAACATTGTAATTACTGCACAATTTTTTTATAGCATCTATATTTTCGTTTATGGCAATTATCATTTTTGTTTGTTTATTTTTTGCAAAGATACTAATTTTTATTTAATTACAAAAGTTATTTGCTATTTACGTTTTCTCTTAATCAAAAGTCTTGCGTAAGGGTCTTTGCGTCCTACTTTGCGTAAAGTTAATTGTTTCAATTTGGGAAGTCCTTGTTCCACCATTGTAAAGAAGTGTGGATTGATGTCCAGAATTTCAAACTGTTCGGGGTTGTATTTATCCATAAAAGTAATTGGCACACCCATAACCCCATCATAGTCCATTGGTATTTCGTCTGTTCTATCTACATTAATAGCATCGTAATTATCATATTTAGGATATTCTTCGGGCGAATATTTTTTATATAATATCAATTTCTCGTGTCGTTTAACTATGTCC
>ONOZ01000063.1 GCA_900319595.1 uncultured Bacteroidales bacterium
ACCTCTAATAGACGCCATTTGACGTCCTTGATTGCTATTTTGATAGTCTTTATCTTCTAAAGAATTGGTTTGTATTTGTTCGTTTTCGTTAAAATTTTCTTCTTGCATTTTTTAAGTGTCGTTTAGAAAAATTCTTTCTTGTGATTAGTAAATTATTTATTGAAAAGATTAAATTCTTTCTTGTGATTAATTTTATAAGGTGATTATTGTTTATTTTAAACACTTGACAAAGGTTACTTGAAAAGAGTATTTACAATTTAGAAATGATGTTTTATTCTGCACATCAACCATAGGAATATTATCAATTGAAATACCCATATCGTAAAATATAATACTTTTTAGTTTTTGCGTAAAGTATGGTAAATTATTTGTAGAGTCATTGAGGTTGATATAATATCCATTACTTACGCATTCAAGATTATTATGGTAAATTTTAATTCTATTTTCCCCTGTCATACAACAATCTTATTTATATGCTCCAAAATTTAAAGGCAAAGTTAATAAAAATTTTTGAATTGGCAATCAATTATGATTAAATCTTTCTATAAAAGGTAATATAGTTGTTATACTGAAACAATATAGCATAAATAAAAATAATGTCTAAAATATTATAATTTAAATTATTTATTATATCTTTGCATTCCAAACATCTTAAGATACGAGGTATATATTATGGCAACAGAAAGAATAAAATGTGCGATAATTGGCTCTGGACCTGCTGGTTATACAGCAGCTATTTATGCAAGTAGAGCAGGTCTTAATCCGATTATATTTGAGGGTGCAGCTCCGGGAGGACAAATCACTATGACAGAGCAAATAGACAATTTTCCTGGCTATCCTGAGGGAATAAGTGGTTTCGGTCTTATGCAAGATATTAGAAAACAAGCAGAGAGATTTGGAGCTAATATTAAAAGTAAGGTGATTAGTCAAGTCGATTTTAGCAATCGTCCATTTAAATTAGAAGACGAAGACGGTAATTCTTATGAAGCAGAGGCGGTTATCATATCTACAGGAGCAACTGCACGGTGGCTTGGTTTGGAAAGCGAAACCAAATTTAGAGGTATGGGTGTTAGTACTTGTGCAACTTGCGATGGGTTCTTTTATAGAAAAAAAGATGTTGCAGTTGTTGGAGGAGGAGATACAGCATGTGCCGAAGCATTATACCTATCAACTATCTGCAATAAAGTATATATGATTGTTCGTAGAGATCAACTTCGTGCTACGGCCATTGTGCAAGATATGGTGAAAAATAAAGAAAATATTGAAATACTTTGGCAAAATAAACCGATAGAAGTGCTTGGCGATAATTCTGGAGTAACTGGTATTAGGTTAGAATCTACAAAAGACGGTTCAATAAAAGATATTAACGTCATGGGATTATTTGTTGCTATTGGTAATGAACCAAAGACGGAAATTTTCAGAGGCCAAATTGAGTTAGACAGCAATGGTTATATTGTTACAGCTCCATATACTTCATATACATCAAAGGATGGTGTTTTTGCATGCGGAGATGTTCAGGATAATCGTTATAGACAAGCAATAGTTGCAGCAGGTACGGGAGCAATGGCTGCAATTGATTGTGAAAGATGGCTTACGGAGAATCCATTATAAAAATAAAGCATTTTCATGCGAAATAAGGTAGAGATCGTTTTAATTTTCTTTTCCATACTTTGCTGTATTTTGGACATAAGTGCCCAAGATACAGTGTCATACACAAATAATGCACATATACATAATATTACGAAAGATGATACTTCACTAAATAATATTATATATTACCACAACTCTAAGACCGATTATTTGATTCATTCTATCTTTGATGTAAAGTATGACATTTTCCTTACGCATTATTACAATAAAGCGAATATTACAAACGATAATTATTACCTGAAACTCAATAACGAAGGGAGTGCAGTAAAAGATATGATATTTCATATAGATGATATATTCAATTACAGACGTACAGAGAATATTTACTCGCCCTATATATTTAATAAAGATAATGTTAAGTATTTTCAAAATAAAAAGGCCTACACTTCGTTATCTTACTCTAATGCACTAAATGGTAATCAGTTTTTTAATGTCAATTTTGCAAAAAATTTGTATAAAGGATTGAATTTGCAAACAGAGTTTTTTGTCAATTATGCCGATGGAGAGTTTAGTAATTCGCAGGTGATGAATCAATTTTTTAATGTTACCTTGAATTATATCTCTAATAGTGGTCGTTATCGTAACAATTTAGCATTTATTCATTCACGTGCACACGTTCAAGATAATGGGGGCATACTTAACGATAGCATTTTCATAAATCACGAATATTCCAAACCAGGTTCTTTTCCTGTTTCTTTATCTCAAGGCTGGAATAAATGGAAAACTTTTGATTATATATTTTCTCAAACTTATAGATTAGAGAAAAATAGTAGTAAGGATTCAAAAATATTAAATAAAGGTGCTATTGTGCATAATATTTCTTTTTCTCGTTATGCCCGTTTGTATGATGATGAAAAGAAAACTATAAAAGATTCTTTGGGTACCAATATTTTTCGCAATAGCGTATTTTGGACAAATGATATTTTCTCAAAGCATGCAAATTTTTTTATACCTCTATCAATCGGAGTTAATTATGATGTTTTGAATTTCAATGATTCTTTGTATAGCAGTACCTTTCATTTGATTAGCCCCGAAATTACAATTGGTCTAAAAACACAAAACTTTACTATTGATGCAGTTGCCACAAAGATTCTGACAAGCGATGATTATGAAGGTGATTATCAATTTGATATTATGCCAAAGTATTATGTTTTTACAAAGAGTAATATGTATGTTTTTGCAGATATAAAAGTTCAAAACAAACAACCGGATTATATATTTAAACATTATTTAACTGAGAATCTATCTTGGAATAATAAGGTTAAAAAAATACAAACGAATTCTATATCATTAGGAATGAATTTTGCCAACCGTTTTGTAGTCAAATTGTCTTGTATAGATTTGAAGAATTTTTATTTTATGGACGCCTTATATAATATGGGTAATGGCGATAGTAGATTGTATCAAGTGCAGATTCAGAGCGATTTTTTATGGAAGAGTTTCCGATTCAAAGGAGCTTGGAGTATCCAAAAAGCAGAGAATGAAGATGTTTTACACGTCCCGTTGATTGCTATTAAGCAAGGAATGGCTTATTCTTTCACTTGGATGCGTGGCAAACTTCATTCACAATTAGGAATCGACGCTTCATATTTTTCTTTATATAAAGCAGATATTTACAATACACAGTTAGGAATGTATCTTTTGCAATCGAAAGAAAGGATTGGCAATTATGTTTTTGCAGATGCATATTTGAATATA
>ONOZ01000061.1 GCA_900319595.1 uncultured Bacteroidales bacterium
CCCCCTATGTACTCTTTTCTAACTCCTCTATCCTCGTGCTCTCGCTTTTGTATGCCCTGTCTTGTCAATGATCTATACTCTACTAAATAAATGTTCGGTTGTGCAACTAGTCATCACGACTTATTTGGATCGGTAATAACCAAACAATATTTATTGTAGATGAGTGCAGAATAAAACATCAAATTCCATTCCGCGTACATTTTTTACCTTTAAGCTTCTGTTCTCACCGAAACGTACGAACGGTCAAATTTACCCCTCTTAAACTCTACAACTCCGTCTTTCAAAGCAAATAAAGTATGATCTTTCCCCATTCCTACATTATCTCCCGCATTATGAACAGTACCTCTTTGACGTACAATGATATTACCTGCTATACATTTTTGACCGCCAAATATCTTAACGCCCAATCTCTTGCTATGTGATTCACGCCCATTACTTGAACTACCAACACCTTTCTTATGTGCCATATCTTTTTCTTTCTTTAAAAGTTCAACAATACTTTATTATTTAATGTCCTTAATTTGAATCTGCGTCAAGTAAGGACGGAAACCATTCATTTTCTGATAACCTGTTCTTCTTTTCTTGTGAAAGATTAACACCTTATCACCTTTTATATGCTTGATGATTTGTGCCTCTACGCTTGCTCCGGCTATATTTGGTGCCCCTACTTCAACATTGCTACCATCAGCCTTAAGCATTACGGTGTCAAAAGAAACACTTGCACCCTCCTCTTGATGGAGACGATTTACAAATATCTTTTGATCTTTCTGAACCTTGAATTGCTGTCCTGCTATCTCTACTATTGCGTACATTTTTTTAATTTTTTTAAATTGTGTCCAGAATTATTTCTGAAACGGAATGCAAAGGTATAACAAGTTTTTAAACCCACCAAATAAATTGACATAAAATTGTTAATAATTTTTTATTTTTATTTTTATTACACTGTGTTTCAATTAGATAAAATTTTATGCACTATGCTATAGGTATCGTTACTTTTGTTTAAAAACGAGTGCTTTTCATTAGAAAAAATTAATTTTTCGACAAATTTATTTATCAACTTCTATTTATTTCCATTTTTTTAATTAACTTTGCAAGAAAATTGAGAAAATGAAGAAAGTTTGTAAATATACAATAATTTCCTATGGTGTTATTTTTTGTGTTCTTTATCTGATTAGTTGCAAAAAATCAGATGATCGATACGTCTTAGATGGCTTGGCACAAGGAACTTATTATCACATAGTGTTTTATGCTAATGATACCATTGGCGTCAAACAAGATATTAAGCACATTTTCAACGAAATAGATAATTCTCTATCTCTATGGAATCAAAATTCTATAATAAATAAGGTCAATCGCAATGAAGAGGTGGAATTGGATAGTATTTTTATTACTAACTTCAGAGCATCTCAATATTTTGCAGAATTGACGGACGGAAGTTTTGACATAACTGTAGGGGAATTGGTCCGAAAATACGGATTTGCAGAGAAAGATAGGGAGAACCTAACGCAAAGACAGTTGGATTCTCTCTTGAAATATGTAGGATATAACAAGATTTCGTTGAATAAAAATAGACTTGTAAAAAATTTTGAACAAACAAAATTAGATTTCAATGCTATTGCACAAGGATACACTTCCGATAGAATCGCCACTTATTTTAAGAATCGAAACATTAAATCTTTTATAATAGATGTAGGAGGAGAGGTTGTATGTGGGGAAATAAAGCCGAATCAACAAAAATGGGCAGTAGGTATAGAAAAACCTATTGTAAGTGATAAAGAAGCAAAAACGAATAATCATAGTAATAAAAGGAGAACTCAAGAAATTATATATTTGCAAAACGCTAGTGTTGTTACAAGTGGCAATTACAGAAAGTTTTATATAGAAAACGGACTAAAATATTCGCATACTATTGACCCCAAAACAGGCAAGCCTGTTACACATTCTCTTTTATCTGCTTCGGTTATTGCTAATAATGCCACTACTGCCGATGCCTTAGCCACATCTTTTATGGTTATGGGATTGGAAAATACAAAAAAGTTTTTGCAAAAACATAAACAATATGACGCCATGCTCATTTATAGCAATGAAATCGGAGAAATCCAAATTTGGGAAAGTGAAAATTTTAGTAAATATAAGAAGTAACAAATGTTCTAAGGTATTTCTAACTTTCAAATAATCAATAAGAAAATCATACTGATGGCAAATAGTAGTTTTAAAAATATCTTTTTAAAGTTTTTTGAATTCACGCCGACTTTGGACCAAGATAATTTGATAAACAGTTTAGAAAATTTTCTATTTTCTCCTACTCAAAATGTGTTTGTATTGAAGGGTTATGCGGGTGTTGGTAAAACTACTGTAATTGGTGCTTTCATCAAAACATTATCTTCATTCGGTCTACAAAGTGTACTACTTGCCCCAACTGGCAGGGCTGCAAAAGTACTGAGTGCTTATAGCAAAAGACGTTCTTTTACTATACATAAATATATATACTTCACTCACCGTAATGACCCAGATTTTCAAATCAAATTAAAAGAAAATAAAAGTCAGTATACAATATATATAGTAGACGAATCCTCCATGATTGGACAATATTCTGACAACGGATTCGCACAACGTTGCCTCTTAGATGATTTGATGTACTACGTAAAACAAGGACAGGAATGTAAAATTATATTTATAGGAGACGTAGCACAACTTCCTCCCGTAAAAGAATCATACTCACCTGCCTTGAATTGCGATTATCTTGAACGTAATTACTCAATTACAACATGTACCTATCAATTAACGCAAGTCGTCCGGCAGGCTCTGGACAGTACAATTCTACGAAATGCTTCCAATCTTAGATATAGATTAGAAAAAAACAATTATTCTCTACCTCTTTTGAGAACTATAAAAGATAAAAATGATTTTATTGCACTTGGAGTGGAAAATTTTGAGGAAGAATTAAGCAATGCCTATAAGGAATATGGTATTGACGAGGTTATTTGTATTTGTAGGTCAAATAAAGTCGCAAATGCACTAAATAATCGTATCAGATACATGATTCTGGACAGAGAAAACTTAATTGATAGCCAAGACAAGTTGATGGCTGTCAAAAATAATTATTTTTGGTTAGAAAAATATAGTAAAGAGGGCTTTATTGCAAATGGAGATATTTTGAAAATCAAAAAAATTTTAGGTTTTGAGGACAGATTCGGTTATCACTTTGCAGATATAATCGCCACTTTCATAGACTACGAGGAGGAACTAGAAATAGAACTAACGATTCTGTTAGATACTTTATCCCTTGACAAAGCATCTATGGATAATACAGGTGAAGAAGGTCTATACCATAAGGTTTTTGCATATTATTATAATGAATGTGGTAACAAAATACAAGCCAAAAGGAATACTCTGAATGACAAATATTTTAATGCTGTACAAGTGAAATTTGCTAATGCTCTTACGTGTCATAAAGCACAAGGCGGCGGTTGGAAAGCTGTGTTTGTTTGCCAAAATTACTTCACGGAAGATATGCTAAATAAAGACTACTTACAATGGTTATACACTGCAATTACTAGAGCAAAGGAAAAAATCTATATGGTAGGGTTTTCGGAAGACTTTTTTAAGCAAATAGAATGAAAAAACAATACAGTTATACGCAAAAAATATAATTACAAAATAAAATCACATTCCATACTACCAAAATGCGAGATTAATTTTTTAAAACTTGTGAAAATTTTTTTAATCTCAACAATAAATAAAAAACAATTTTATAATGATTTATGCTCCTTTAAAAGAGGATATTTTAGAAGATTTTATAAATTGGATTCTCCATACACAGGTATTTTTATTAATCTAAATATCTATTTTTCAGCAACTAATAAATTATCCGTCAATTTTAGTTAAATTTTTTTGTAAAAAAATTTGTCATTTATAAAATTTGTAGTAATTTTGCATTCCCAAATCAGCCATACGGAGAGTTGGGTGAGTGGCTGAAACCAACAGTTTGCTAAACTGTCGTACTCGATAGGGTACCGGGGGTTCGAATCCCCCATTCTCCACCAGGTTATTTTGGATTTGGGTACACATCGTTCTTTTAAAATATTCGGGGTATAGCGTAGTCCGGTTATCGCGCCACATTTGGGATGTGGAGGTCGTAAGTTCGAATCTTACTACCCCGACTTCAGAGTGAAGGGACTAAGAAGCAAGAGCCAATCTGTTTCTTTTCTACAAGGGAAATAAGCAGAGCACGAGAAAGAGAAAAGGTCTAATAGCTCAGCTGGATAGAGCAACTGCCTTCTAAGCAGTAGGTCGAAGGTTCGAATCCTTCTTAGATCAC
>ONOZ01000102.1 GCA_900319595.1 uncultured Bacteroidales bacterium
CTAAATATTCTTTTAATTCTTTGATATTTATTACTCCATTTACAATATCGTTGCCAATGTCTTCTATATTTGTCAAACCTTTTTCATTATAAAAGTTTTGTAATTTATGAGTAATTCTCTTCCTACTATAATAATAGCCAAGATAACCTAACGGTGCTGAAATTTGTCCGTAAGCCGTTTTAAAAAATAGTTGTAAATATCTGGCATAGCAATCCAATTTTTCTTTCCTGTGCTGTTTGTCGTCGATAAAATCCTGCACTAAAACATCAATCATTGACCAATCTTGCTCTATAATCGAAGTGTATTGGGTATGTAAAGAATCTAAATCTATACTATCCGTATTTTGCGACCAAGAAAAACTAACGGATAATAAAAAACATAGTATGCAAATTATAGTTCTATACATTGTTATACTTATTTCATTTACAATATTGCGTTAATAAGGAATCAAGTTACTTCTCACTCCACTTTCCGTCTTGTTTGATAATTGCAATCAATTCATTTACAGCATTATTTTCATCAACGTGCGACATTATCAAATCCTTCCCTTTGTACAAATTAACCGTACCATTACCTGCTCCAATATAACCATAATCCGCATCTGCCATCTCTCCAGGTCCATTGACAATACAACCCATCACAGCAATTTTTAGTCCTTTTAAATGAGACAATGCTTGTTTTACCTTCTCTAATGCCTGCTCTATATCATATTTTGTGCGACCACATGACGGACAAGCAACAAATTCAGCCTTATATCTCTCTATCCCCAACGATTGCAACACATCTTTCAATGTTTGATTAGATATTTGATTCTCAGCTTTGTACAAATCATCTTTTGTAATTCTATCTTCCAATAAATCTAATGAAATCTTACCTATATTATATATATCATTATTTTTATCGTTTAGAAGATTGGCAATTTGCTTAGCGACTGAGATTTCGTTTTCTGGTTTTTCAGTCAAAGAAACCCTTATAGTATCTCCAATTCCCTGCAATATCAAAGGAACAATACCGCAAATACTTTTTATCCTTCCATCTTGTCCATTTCCTGCTTCAGTTACTCCCAAATGAAGTGGATAATACATTCTTTCTTTTTGCATCATATCCACCAGTATCTTATTAGCACGATACATTACAGGCACATCACTCGCTTTCATAGATACAACAATCTTATGAAAATCCATTTCGTTGAACATTCGCAAGAATTCCATTGCACTATGAGCCATTGCTATCGGAGTATTACCATATTTATATAAAATTCTTTCACTTAGTGAGCCATGATTTACTCCTATACGAATAGCCGTACTATGTTTTTTGCAAATATCTATTAGCGGAGCAATGTTGTCTTGTGCTTTCTTTAAAACATCTGCATAATCTTTTTCTGTAAAATCGGTTTTCCATTTCCTATCTACATAATTGCCAGGATTGATACGAATTTTCTCTACAACAGACGCACTAATCTCAGCTGCTTTTGGATTAAAATGAATATCAGCAATCAGTGGCACAGATATATTCCTTTTTATCAATTCATTTTTTATATTATATAAATTTTCGGCTTGTGATATATCAGCAGCAGTTATTCGCACCATCTGACAGCCTTGTTCTACCATACGGATAGTTTGTGCTACCGTTGCCATAGTATCAAGTGTATCCGTATTTGTCATTGACTGTACTACAATAGGATATCCTCCACCAATAATGATATCCCCTATTCTTACCTCCAAAGATTTATTTTGTTGCATATCCACTTCTATTTAGTTTTGCAAATATACAAAATAATTCTCATATAATAATATTGTATATGTTATTGTTTATTTTAGACTCTAAATATATTATAAAAAAGTTGTATATTTGCAAATCCTATACATTGGATTTAATAATAACATTCATATATGAAACGAAAATTATACATAATAATATATCTAATTTGTTTTGTATGTTCGTACTCAACTGTTTATGCTCAACAAAAACAAGATAAGCAACGTATGGATTACGAATTGGCAAGACAATATATTAGTGAGGAAAAATATATGGAAGCCATCTCTTTATTAGAAGATTTGGTCGATAAATATTTTCGCGATGATTACTATAAATTATTGAAGAATGCTTACATACAAACTCAAAATGCTAAAAAACAAGAGAAATTGATAAAAAAAGCAATAAAGAAAAGTAATAATAATTTTCGTTACATAATAGATTTGGGAACTTTCTATATTGATAATAACGAAAAGACAAAAGGAGAAAAGCAGTACGATAATGTATTAAAAGATATGCAAGCTAATAATAGCGAAATCGTACAAATTGCCAACTATTTTTCACAACTCCGAAATTATGACTATGCCGTGAGAACGTATTTGAAGGGTCGTGAGATTTTTAAAGATGAAACAAAATATACTTACGAACTTACATATTTCTACCAATTACTTGGCAAAAACGAAGATATTGCTAAAGAATATCTTATCCTATTAAACAAAAATCCTAATATGCTAAATCAAATAGAAGTGAATATAAACAATCTTTTCGAACGAGATAAAGACGAGAAACTCTATGAGATTTTTAGCGAAACCGTGCTTGATGAAGTTAAAAAGCAACCTCAAAAGAAGGAAATAAATTTATTATATTATTGGCTATTAATACAAAACAATAACTATGCCTCTGCATTTATTCAAGCCAAAGCAATAGATAAGCGATTTAATGATTCCAAGGCCTATCAAGTCAATGATTTTAGTATAATAGCGATGAATAACCTACAATATGAGTATGCGTTGCAAGGGTTTGAACACTTACTAAAACAAGATAAGGAATTTGTGGCTAATTATAACGTCCTACAAAATCGTTTAACATGTTTATATAATCAATTTACGCAAAAGATTCACCATACAGATAAAGAAACGTCATCGCTCCAAAAAGAATATCACCAGACACTCAAGCTATTAGGATATAACAAAGAGTCCTCAGGCATAATGCAACAATACGCAAACTTACTTGCCTATCATTTGCACCAACCAGAACAGGCCGTGGAATTATTAGATACTATTATCAATATGCGAGAAGTTTCCAATCTTATAAAAGCAGACTGCAAACTTACAAGAGCGGATATATATTTGATAAATGGCGATGTATGGGAGGCCAGTCTAACTTATAGTCAAGTGGATAAGGATTTTAAAAATGAAACTATTGGAAGTGAGGCAAAATTTCGCAATGCATGTCTATCCTATTTTACAGGAAATTTTGCCTGGGCTGAAAGTCAATTTGATGCTTTAAGATCTTCAACTACAAAGTTGATTGCAAATGATGCTATGGAGTATTCGCTTTTGATTAAAGAGAATATGGACGAAGATAGTACTTATAAGGGTTTGACTTGGTTTGCTAATGCCGATTTCTGTTTGTATCAAAATCTCATTCCGCAGGCAGAAAAATACTTGGATTCCATAGAAATATGGTATGTCTCTCATCCGTTGTTTGACGAAGTATTATATAAACGAGCTGAGATTGCAATAAAACAAAACGATTATCACAAAGCTGACTCGTTATTGCAAGATATAATTACAAAATATCCGTACGATTTAAAGGCAGATGATGCCTTAATGCTATTGGCACAACTAAACGAAGAGCAATTCAACGACAAAAACAAAGCAAAAGAGTATTACGAAAAAATCATCTTGGACTATCCATCATCTTTATACATTCAACAGGCACGAAAGAAGTATAAAGAATTGTGAAAATCAATAAAAATTAGATAATTAAATAAAAATCAATACGGTTATGCGAGTTGTAATCCAAAGATGTAAATATGCAAAAGTACATATAGAGGACAAAGAAACGACTTCTATAAAAAATGGTATGATGATACTTTTGGCTGTGGAAGATACAGATACACAAGAAGATATTGATTGGTTGGTAAAAAAAATTATTGCGTTAAGGATTTTTGATGACGATAAGGGTGTCATGAATTTAGATATTTTGCAAACCAAAGGAGAAATAATGGTGGTAAGTCAATTTACTCTATTTGCTTCTACAAAGAAAGGAAACCGCCCTTCGTACCTCAGAAGTTCAAAACCTGAGTTTTCTTTGCCTATGTATGAAAAATTTGTATTATCTTTGCAAAATGTTTTTGGCAAAAAGATAGCAACAGGTCGGTTTGGTGCAGATATGAAGGTGGAATTATGTAACGATGGACCAGTAACTATTATTATGGATACAAAACTAAAAGAGTAAAGAATATTTTATGATATGTAACTAATTGTATTACAATAAAAAATAGATGATAGACAAACTAATATACTAATCACAAATAAGAAAAAAATAATGTCAGCTTCCACAAATATAAACACGAAAAAGGTTACCGTACATACACTCGAAAATATGGTACATCGCTCAGAAAAAATTTCAATGATAACTGCCTATGATTTTTCTATGGCAAAACTTGTAGATGCTTCTAATATAGATGTAATTTTAGTAGGTGATAGTGCAGCAAATGTTATGGCTGGTTATGAAACAACTCTACCCATCACATTAGATGAAATGATTTATCATGCCAAAAGTGTAGTACGTGCAGTAAATAGAGCATTGGTCGTTGTAGATATGCCATTCGGTACATATCAAGGCAATAGCAAGATGGCTTTACAAAGTGCAATTCAAATAATGAAAGAAACACAGGCTGGAGCAATTAAATTGGAGGGTGGCAAAGAAGTTTTAGAGTCTATCTCTCGTATTTTGTCGGCAGGAATACCTGTTATGGGACATTTAGGACTTACTCCGCAATCAATAAATAAGTTTGGCACCTATGCTGTACGTGCAACTACGCAGGACGAGGCAGAAAGAATTTTAGCCGATGCACATGCTTTGGAAGATGCAGGCTGTTTCGCATTGGTATTAGAAAAAATCCCTGCCGTATTAGCAAAAAGAATTTCAGATGAATTGACAATCCCTGTTATAGGAATTGGTGCGGGTAAATTTACAGATGGTCAAGTCTTAGTTTTACACGATATGTTGGGAATAACACAAGATTTTTCTCCACGTTTCCTTCGTCGTTATCATTCTTTAGGCGATGAGATTCGCTCGGC
>ONOZ01000265.1 GCA_900319595.1 uncultured Bacteroidales bacterium
GTCAAAAAAATGATGTACTATGCTTTTGAAAATGCAATGTATCCTGGATTGCCTGAAATGGATTTGCATTTAATTGGCATCAATCCTAAGCGAGATATATCATTTAAAGAAAAATACTTTTTGAGGAATAGTAAAGATAAATTGCTATTAGATAAATGTTTTTTTGTAGGTAATATAGAGGTAATTCCAATTGAGGTTATGCATGCCAAATTGCCGACCCTTGCATACAGAATAGGGAAATTTGCTTATATTACAGATGCAAAAACAATTAGTGATGAAGAAAAGCAAAAACTGATAGGAGTAAAAACTTTGGTTGTTAATGCACTTAGAAAAACTCCTCATTTTTCACATTTTACACTTGATGAGGCTTTGGAATTGATAGATTTCATTAAACCCGATGTTGCGTATTTGACACACATATCGCATGAGATGGGACCATATAAAGATTACAAAAAATACTTACCAGATAATGTGCATTTAGCATACGATACTTTGAAAGTAGAAGTCAATTATTAAAATATGGTTGTATTGATTATATAAAAAAATCTACACCTAATTTTTTAGATGTAGATTTTTGTTTTTAGGATTATCGTTTTGTTTTATTCTATTACAAGTTTTTGTATTTGGTTATTTACTTTAATAGTATAAACACCTGCCTGTAAGTCTGCAACGCTTATCTTATTATTATAAACAACTCGCTTTACTACTTTGCCGGTAATGTCAAAGATTTCTACCAATTCGTTATTTGCAATATTGTTTATAACTATTTCATTCGTTGCTGGGTTAGGATAAACGTTTATGCTATTAGTCTGTGCTATATCATTAAGACCAGATAGTTTTTTGATAACAACTTTGTTAGCAACAGTACCGTCTTCATTACAAATATATTTACCAGCATCACCCTCAACTTCATTATCAATTATTTGAGCATTAACAGGTTCTACAATTTCACAACCAATTAACTCTATATCTGCAAAATCTCCTATTGCAACCGTTCCTGCTTCTATAGAAATATTTGCATTTTTGATAGTTAATTTACTACCATCATCTCCACTATACAGTACCCAAGCCCAACCATTAGGAATATCAATAGTACAATCCTCTATTATTGTGTTTTGCTCATACTTACATTCAATTTCTCTTGCTTTTAAACTTCCAGTACCATTTATTTTTTTTGTACCACTAACAGTTCTAATCTCCTCAGTAATAGTGTTTTCTCCAATAAGAGTAATTGTTATATCTTCTATCCTCTCAGTGCCAGTACCAAAATAGATTTCACCATCAATGGTTGCATTGTCTAATGTTAATGTCTTAGTCTCTGGGTTATAAGACACAGAACCCGTTATTCCATCTCCTATTATATTATTGCAGTTGTCAGAAGTAACCCGAATCACATCAATATAAATGCCATAATTAGTAACCTTTTTTATAACAACCTTTTTGGCAAAACTATCATCTTCATTGCAAATATATGTACTCTCAGTATAACTTGGAGGTAGAGTATATCCAATTATTTGATAATTAATAGGTTCCTTAATTTCACAGTCAATTAACTCAATACTTGCAAACTGACCTATTGCAAACTCACTTGCTACTACAGAAAGATTTGCATTTTTGATAGTTAGTGTACTACTTGCACCGGACATCCCAACCCTAATGTATTCACCAGTGGCATCAATATCAATAGTACAATCTTCAATTATCGTGTTTTGCTCATAGAAACAGCCAATGGTGCCACTTACTTTTAAACTTCCCTCACCATTTATTGTTTTTGTGCCACTTACATTCCAAATACTAGAAACGGTGTTTTCTCCTACAAGAGTAATGGTTATATCACTTACTTGCTCAACATTAAACCAAATACTACCATCAATGGTTGCATTGTCTAATGTTAATGTCTTAGTTTCAGGGTCATAAGACACAAAACCCGTTATTCCATCTCCTGTTATGTTACTGTAGTTGCCAGAAACAACTTCAACGCCAGCAATATCAATGCCATAATAATATTCATTTGTTTGTGCGTTAATATTTCCCGCCAATGCAATAAAGAATATTGCTACAAATAATGTCAGTCTTTTCATTTTCTTACCTGATTTTTTATTACACAACTTCTATTTTAAATTTATAAACTTCAATTTTTTAAGTATTCACTTATTATTTTTTTTATCACACTGAAAAATTTATTTTTCACGCAAATAAATTCAATAATCACGCTGATTATTCCACTTTGCTCTAAATCATTGTTTTTCAGCACGATTTTTTACTTTGCAAAGATACAACAAAAAATCTTTACTACCAAATTTTTTTTAATTAAAATAATTTTTTATAACTTTGCAAACTGTATTATTTCTTAAATTGATAGATAAATAAATAATTAACTAAAGTATAAAATAATGGATTTCAGTTTAACAAAACAAGAAAATCTGTTCTTGCAAATGATAAAAGAGTTTGCAGAGAACGAAGTTAAACCATTGGCAGCCGAAATTGACGAGATGGAAAGATTCCCAATGGAGACAGTAATGCAAATGAGTAAAATAGGTATTATGGGTATTCCAATTCCTAAACAATATGGCGGTCAAGGAGGTACAACGCAAATGTATTCCATGGCAGTGGAGGA
>ONOZ01000014.1 GCA_900319595.1 uncultured Bacteroidales bacterium
CATTATCAGTTTTCAATGTAAAGTCAGAAAAATCTATTATGTGCTCAGGATTTATAGCGGCACCTAAATAACGAACTTCTAAGTGTAGATGCGGACCACTACTTCTACCTGTTGAGCCAACTAAACCTATGACCTCGCCTGCCTTTACTTTTTGATTGGGTTTGGAAGTTATCTTTGACATATGTCCATAGTAAGTTTCTAAGCCATTATCATGCCTAATAACAACCAAGTTGCCATATCCACTTGACCACTTAGCATATCGCACAACTCCGTCAAACATTGCCTTTATCGGGGTACCCGTTTTCATACCTATATCCGTACCATAATGAAATCTTCTTTTTCTGGGACCAAAATGTGAAGTAACCTTTCCCTCCAAAGGACAAGTATAAAACTGTTTTGCTTTTTCATTAGTCAGACGAATAGGAATTTGCTCCTGCATAGAAGAGTAGTCAAATTTCTTTAAATAGTGTACAACTTGATTATCAAACGTTTCATATACAATATCATTTTCATCTAGAGCTGCATCATCGTCATTATCATCAAAAGAGGCATACTCTATGAATTTTTGTTTGTATTGATTCGTATCCTTAAGTATTCCTAATGTATATGAAGAACTTTCATTTCCTACTGTACGATTTTTCATCATACCATGCTTATGCACTTGGGCAAAACTCAAAGTAGATAAAACAAACAATGCAACCAATAATATATTCATTCTAAAAACCATAAGCCAATCTGTATTTATTTTTCTAATTGTCCAAAAGAATAATGCCTTATAAACACCCAACTTTTGAAGTTTCAAAATTACAAAGTTTTTTTTATATGACCAAATATTTTTAAAAATTTATGCATAATTAATAATTTACCTATGCAGATTTACCATATTCATTATACTGAAAATAAACAATTTGTGTCATATAAAACGTAATAAATTAAATTTTATTGTACATTTGCACTAATAAAATAGTAAATGTAAAACTCATCATTGCTAATTTGGACGTATCTTGTAATTATATACTAATTTTCAATATTGTAAAAAAAAGGTATCTAATAAATCACAAAAAAAAATTGGTAGAACTAAAAAAAATTGTACTTTTGCAAAAAAATTGTACGAAAGTATTTTACAAATAGTTTGAATACAAAATGTATAAATACTTAGTACAGACGAGTAACTAATTATATAAATCAAATAGAAAAGACCTTGTATAAGGGTAATTAACAAACTGTAAAACATAAAAAATATGGACACAGAGAACATTGTTGAACAAACTGCGAATCAACTTGCAGAAGTTGAAAAAACGGAACAAACTAATGATTCAAATGTTATTGAACAAAGTGGTACGCAATCAAAAGAGATTGTTGAAACACCT
The DNA here is from genome assembly GCA_900319595.1 of uncultured Bacteroidales bacterium. Lineage (GTDB taxonomy): Bacteria > Bacteroidota > Bacteroidia > Bacteroidales > P3 > Scybalousia_A. Next base: position 1,371 of record ONOZ01000014.1, read on the forward strand.
ATGAACAAAACTGAGGAAAGTTCAAAAGAAACTTTGGATGCAATTATTGCACAATATTCCTTATTAAACAGGGAAGAATTGGTCGCTGAATTGAAAAAACTATTGCAAACCAACGATTTCGAGCAAATGAGAATTAGAGTTCCTTTGCTAAGAAACGCCTTCAATGATTTGCCAGAGCCTGTTAGGGAACAAGAGATTGCTCAAAAACAAACTCCAGTAGAAGAAAATACAGATAAAAGCAATCAAACATCAGATTCTGCAGACAATAAGGAAGAAAATGTTTCGCAAACGACACAAGTTGTTGAAGATACTGTTAAGAAAGAATTTTACGAACTTTACAACGCTTATAAGCAAAGACGCCAAGAGCATCTGGAGAATTTAGAAAAACAGAAAGAAGTAAATTTAAAGGAAAAGAAGAATTTACTTGAAGAGTTGAAGAACTTGCTTGAGAGCGAAAAAACGTTGAAGGAAATTTACGATAGTTTCAATACCATTCAAGAAAAATGGAAAAATGTAGGTAGTGTTCCTCATTCAGAAGTTAATCATCTATGGGAAAATTATCACTTTTTAATAGACAAATTTTACGAAAAAGTCAAAATAAATAAAGAATTAAGGGATTTAGATTTAAAAAAGAATCTTGAAAAGAAACTCGAACTTTGTGAAAAAACAGAAGAGTTGCTACTAAACGAAGATATAATGGGCAGTTTCCAAATCCTACAAGAATACCATAAACAATGGAAACAAATTGGAGCAGTTCCTTCTGACAAAAACGATGAGATTTGGGATAGATTCCGCAAAGCGTCAGACAGCATAAATAATAGGAGAAAAGAATACTACGAGAAACGTGCCGATGAGTTAGAGGCAAACCTTAAAGCAAAACAAGAATTATTAGATAAAGCCATCGAAATCAATTCTCACGTAAGAGAAAAGCGTTCTGACTGGAATCAAGACGCCGATGCTATGAATGAATTGGTAGAAGAATGGAAAAAAATAGGTCCTGTTCCAAATAAATATAATGAGGAAATATGGAGTAAGTTTAAAGCACAAAAAGATGGGTTCTTTGACGCTAGAAAAGAAATCTTTACACAACAAAAATTATCCGAGGAAGAGAATTATAGCAAGAAAATTGCAATTTGCGAAAGAGCAGAAGCCATTGCAAAACGCACAGACTTTGATCAGGCAACCAAAGAATTATTGCAATTGCAACAAGATTGGAAAAAAATTGGATATATTAAAAAATCTCTTAACGATCAAACTTGGCTAAGGTTTAGAGCAGCGTGTGATGAGTTCTTTAAATTGAAGAGTGAGGACTATATGCGTACTCATCAAGAGGCAGAGGAGAATATACAAAAGAAACAGCAACTTATTTCAGAATTGGAATCTTACGAATTTACTGACGATAAAGTTAAGAATGTTGAAACACTCAAAGATTTTCAAAAACGTTGGTTTGAGGTTGGTTTTACTCCAAAGCAAGAACGCCAAAAATTACAAAAAAAATGGGACGATATAATTAGTGCGAATAAGGAGAAATTGCAAATTACCGCTGCCGAAATTACACAAAGAGGTTCCAAATTTTTAGAAAGTATTGCTAACAAAGTGGAAGGTGGAACTAAGATGATTAACAATAGAATCGCTAGTATAGAACGACAAGTCGAGCTATTCGAAAACAATCTTGGTTTTCTGTCCGTTAGCAAGAATGCGGACATACTTAAGAAGGAATTTGAAAACAAGATTAAACGATTGAAAGAAGAAAAGAACACTCTTTTGCAACATCTAAAAGATTTGAAAAAACAGGAAGTGCAAAAGAATCAAACTCAAACTGAGAATCTTGAAGAAAAATCTGCAACAAATTCCACTGAAAACAGTAACGATTTACAAAATACACACGAAGAAAATACTCAAGCACAACGCACTGAAAATTAAGATGTAAGAAAATATCCTAAAATAAAAAATGATGGCGAGAATACAAAAAATGGTAAAAAATATCGTCAATATAAAAAAATGTAGTACCTTTGCAAATCATTTTTTGATGGATTAAAGTAGTAAAAACGAAAAAATATTTAAAAATAATGAAAAAAGATATTCATCCAACAAATTACAGATTGTGTGCATTCAAAGATATGTCTAACGAGCAGGTATTTTTGACTCACTCTTGTGCAAATAGCAAAGAGAATATCACAATAGACGGGGTTGAGTACCCACTTATCAAACTGGAGATCTCTAATACTTCACACCCATTCTTTACTGGAAAAGTTAAATTAGTAGATACAGCTGGTAGAGTTGATAAGTTTATGTCTAAATACAAAAACCGCAAACCGTTAGGGAATAATAAGTAAGCAAGTTACTTTACGGATTGTACGACAATCAAGAGAGTAAAAAACACCAATTCTGCTATCTTGCAGAGAGAGGTGTTTTTTATTTGTTGTCTATCATATGGTACATATTATAACTCGCTGTAAATCACCATAAGTTATCGGAATATACTATTTTTTATTCATTCTCTACAATATTATAATACATTTGCTAGTTATCTATAATAAATTTACACGTATCCAAGTATTAGATAGTATTCATACAAATAAATGTCCATTAGACAACTATAACATAAGGTAAATATACAGATAAATATAAAACTTGACTGAAATTTTGTCATAACTGCAATTCAACTAAGACATTTTATCTATCTAATATGACATTTTGGCATATAAATTATTTTTCTATAAACAATAGTAATGCAACGGCATCATTTATGATAGAAACTTTCCATTTGATTGTTACTATATTTACTTTACAAAAGAATGGTAAAATTAAAAAAAATGGGACTTAGATATTAACAGAATAACAATAAAACAATGTCAGTAAAAAGAAATTTCTTAGTGGATGAATTCATAAATCTTTCTCCAATATTAGAAAACGATGTTGAGTCTGCAAAAAACTCACCTTTTCATATAGACTCTCAAAAAGAACTCGCAACATTAGAGAATCGAATTCCTTGTATGCCTATTAGGGATACAGTAGTCTTTCCTTCCGTCATTATTCCTATTTCTGCAGGGAGAAACAAAAGTATAAAATTAATCCAAGATGCATATAGAAATAAACAATTGATAGGTATTGTTACTCAAATCAATGATGAAGAAAAACCTCAACAAAAAGATTTATATCAAATAGGGACTATCGCTCGTGTAAGAGAAATATTTACAATGCAAGACGGTAGCCTTATGGTTATTTTGCAAGGAATAGAACGCTTTAAACTACTTGAATTTATAGAAGATACTGATTATTGGTATTGCACATGGGAAGCAGATATAGATGGCTGTAAAAATTTGCCAAAAAATGCAGAAATTTTAGCAGAGACCCTAAAAGATATGTTTATTAAATTGTTAGGCATGTCTTCCAATATACCACCTAACGAGTTGATAACTCCCAAAAACATCAAAGACCCTTATTTCTTTCTTAATTATGTTGCTTCTCAAATCAATGCAAGTGTAGAAGAACGTCAAAAGTTGTTAGCAATTAACGACTATACTGAACGAATGGAAATTGTCCTAAATTACGTTAGCAAGGAGCTGCATCAATGTGAATTGAAACAACAAATACAACAGAAGGCGGCTACCGATATGAATAAACAACAACGTGAATATTTTTTACAGCAACAACTTAAAAACATTCAGGACGAATTGGGCGGAAACCCTTCTGAACAAACTATCAAAGAATTAAAGGAAAAATCTAAAAAGAAAAAATGGAAAAAAGAAATACAAGAAATTTTTGACAAGGAAATAAAAAAATTAGAAAACATTCACCCACAAAGTCCTGATTACTCTACAGAATTGAATTATATTTCATTTATATTGGAACTTCCTTGGGATAATATTAGCGAGGACAATTATGATATAGATAAAGCACGAAAATCCTTGGACGAAGACCATTATGGACTGGATAAAGTGAAGGAACGTATAATAGAACATTTATCTGTTGTCAAGGTAAAGAAAGATATGACGGCTCCTATTATATGTTTGGTCGGACCTCCGGGCGTTGGTAAAACATCTTTGGGTAAGAGTATTGCAAAGGCAATGAAAAGGGAGTACATTCGCGTTGCTCTTGGAGGTGTTAATAACGAAAGCGAAATTAGAGGACATCGTAGGACATATATTGGTGCTATGCCTGGAAGAATATTAAAATCTCTTTCACGCGTAAAGCATTCCAATTGTGTTTTTGTACTTGATGAGATTGACAAAATAATGGGTATGAGTGTCAATGGCGATCCTGCAGCAGCAATGCTTGAAGTTTTAGACCCAGAACAAAATACTGCTTTCCATGACAACTATTTGGATATAGATTATGATTTAAGTAAGGTTATGTTTGTTGCAACTGCTAATTCTTTACAAAATGTTCATCCAGCGTTAATTGATAGAATGGAGATAATTGACATATCCGGCTATATAGAACAAGAAAAAATTGAGATTGCCAAGCGACATTTGATACCTAATAACATAAAAGCAAACGGTTTAACCAAACGCCAATTTGCTATTTCCGATGATGTAATTTCATATCTAATAAACAATTATACTCGTGAGTCTGGTGTAAGACGTTTAGACAAAGTTATTGCAAAACTTGTCAGACAAAGAGTTGTGCAAGTTGCTGCAGAAAAAGAGTATAACAAAAATATTCGCATTGAAGACTTACAACCTATACTGGGCTTGCCAACATCTTACCA
>ONOZ01000060.1 GCA_900319595.1 uncultured Bacteroidales bacterium
TACGTATGGAACACCACCTGAATATGAATACTGGTTATCTCCATTTACAAGATACATAGAATTGCCACTTGTAGTAGCGGCTGTACCAGTTGTGAAATGGAAACCATTAGGTGAATTAGTAAATGTGAATCTTTCTGCATCACCATCTTGCTCAAAGTCTATAGTCAATTCGTCATCTATAACAGTAGCAATTGCTGTTGTTCTGCAAGTACCTTCAATCCAAACACTAACATCATCATTGCCACAGTTATTACGCAAACGATATTTATAAGCTGTATTCGCAGGCAAACCTGAAATAGTATATGGTGAAGTACATTCTACTTGTGTGGCATTCTCCCATGTATCAACAGTGTATTCCAAATCATAAGAACTACCTGCTCCTGTCCAAGAGAATATTAATTCGGAAGAATTCGACGCAACAGTAATATCTGTAGGTTTTGGACAAGATGAAGCGGTAATCTCCACATTATCCACAGAAACACCTGTACCATCCTGATCAACTACATGGAATGCAATATACACATTCTTTCCAGCATAGGCAGCCAAACTAAGTTCCAAACTTGTATTGGCCCAATCAATAGTTTGTAAAAGCGCGAAATCGCTCGAATCAGTATTTCCACCCTCAGATATCTCTACTGTGAATGTAGTACCGGAGGCGTAAGTTGGGTAATTTGCCGCATATTCAAAAGAGAGCATGGTATTTGCTGACACCGCTATTTGAGGAGTAACCAAATAATTACTAGCCCCACCACCATCATAGTTCACAAAGGCGGCATCATTGAGTTTTGTCCATGATTGATTACCTCTGACATGAATAGTAGTCCAACCATTAGGAGGAAATTCTCCTGAAAAGTTTTCGCTCAAAGTAGTTACTTGAGCATAACCGCTGAAAACACACCCGAATAAACAGGCGAGTAACAGCATTAAACTAATTCGCTTTTTCATAATAGTTAAAATTTTAATTAAACATCTATTTTATTATCTTAAATCTTATTGCTAAAACAACGCCCCAAAATTACAAATATATTTTTATGTACCAAAATTTTTTAGTACTTTTTTTGCAAATTCAAGATTATTTTGAATAAATTAAAAGTTGATTAACGCCTTTGAAATCTTAATCAACCCTTAAATTCTAACTTTATATAATTGTATTTTATTACTCTTGCAACCCGCCCTCCTGCGATTGTTGATTGTCTTCTGAATCGAAGTTTTCTAATTTCTGCTTTCTTACTTGCTTGTTTTGGTAAAACTTTCCAAACTTATATCTTATGGAAAAACGCCAATATGGTAACTCTCTTCTACCCCAACTCTCACTCTTATGATTCAAATATTCGCTTTCTGTATGCCATATTTGGAAATTACGAAAATTGCAAGATACCCCAACATTCAATTTTTTATCAAAAAAATCTTTATTTAATGAAATATCAAAATTTTGCCACCCCGTACTTCTTCCAAATGCGTTGATGTTAGCAGAATGGTACATAAAGAAAAATGATAACCTTATATCATAAAGCAACGTACCAAAGGCATTGGCTGAAACGTTGTAAGTAACTCCATCATTTGATGCATTGACCTTTTTGTTAGTACTTTCTACATGCGAATAATCCACTCCTCCATTCAAACCTATGTGCCAATTTCTACCAATAGATTTGTTATAAGAAAGATGAGCAGAAACTCTATCTGACGTTCCCAAATTGATAGGATAAGACATCAAAGCCAATTCATTATACTCTATTCCATAAGAAGAATCCATAGGTATTGTAAGCGTTTCCCTATTGTTATACGAATGAGAATAAGATACTGTTGGGAAAAATACAAAGTTAGAGGAGTATGACAAAGAAACATTGTGCGTATATGAAGGTTCCAAAGCAGGATTTCCCGTCGAATAACTATAATCGCTGTTTTTTTGAATAAATGGATTCAATTGATTTGACCAAGGCCTCCAAAGACGATAAGAATAGTTTATTCCAATTTCTTTATCGTCCGAAAAACGATAGCCCAGTCTAACATTAGGAAAAATATTAAAGTAATGCAATTCGTTAATAGAATCCATCATCACTTGTTCCCCCTTAGTATTGGTTTGTTCCATACGAAGACCTAAACGAACGGACAACTTACGATTGAAAAATTTATTAGTCAAAGACGCATACAAAGAGTTGATATTTTCAGTATATTTAAACCTATTACTTTCAAAAGGATTATTGACGTAAGATGTGCCGTTATATAATAAAGATGAATAATCTCTGTCTGAATAATTGTAATTGGTTTTCATTCCTGCCTCAAATCTATTACCTCTACCCAATGGCTTATAGTAATCCACACGAAAAGCCACATTATGTGATTTGTTCTCATTCTCTCTTTTGTAACCATCAGTCCTATTCGGATTAGTATTTTCCCAAGCAGAGCCATTGTAATAAGATATTTCGCTCAAAGAATTTGACTTTGAATTATTGGTAGAATAATCCAAGTCGGCAGAAAGTTTTGTATCGTCTGCAGAAAGTTTTTTTACATAACCCAATGCCAAATTCATTCTATTGCCATCGTTTTCTGTTCCAGTAGTGGAGCGATATAATGAATCCACATCATAGTAGTTAGGACTGTGAGATATAAAAACTGTACTAGTGCTTTTTGCAGAAGGACGATTGTTCCAAGAATACCTTGCATCAAAAGAAAGTGTGGAAGTTGTGTCTAAAGAATAAGAGGCAGAAAAATCAAAAGAGTTGCCATGATGTTTATTATTCCTTTCCCCCGAATAACTTCTAAAAAATGTAGTATCACTGTCTCTCCACTGCCAACGATACGAGGAGTCTGCCTTGTCTTTTTGCCCATCAAAATTATCATTATGCGAAAAACCACCAGAGATTATCCATTTGTCATTAACAAAATTCAATCTACCTCCCTCACGAAACGAATAATTGTATTTATCTTTTATTCCTGCATTGGCATTTATACTGCCATTGATTCCATAATTCTGAGCCTTTTTCATTCTTATGTTAATGATGCCCGCTGTACCCTCTGCATCGTAACGAACTCCGGGATTTTTCAGTACTTCAAATTGGTCAATCATTTCTGGTGTCATACTCTTTAACATATCCTTCACTCCGTCCCAGTCCATCTTCAATTCCCTGCCATTATATTGAAACTGAACCCCACTTTGCCCGTTAAGAGTAATATTCTCTTCGTTGTCCAGCATCACACCGGGGCCTAAACGCAACAAATCAAAAGCAGTAGAAACCATACCCGCCATATTGTCATCTACATTGACCATCATTTTGTCGTCATCAATCTCAATACGCTTTCTTTGTGCTACAATCTGCACTTCTTCTAAGTCGTCCATAACCTGCATTGAGATTTCTCCCAAATCTATAGTTTGTCCTTGCAAAAATTGTGAAGAAGAAATTTCTTGTCTATATGTTTTATACCCAACGTACGAAATTTTCAAAATCAAATCTCTTTTCTTAATTTTTTGAAAAATAAACCTACCTTCTTTGTCCGTTGTTTCTCCCTTGTAAATCCCATTTGTGTCCGTTTTGTATTGCAACATACAATTAGCAAACATCAACTTCTCTCCGCTTTCTTTGTCTTTAACCGTACCTATTATATTGACACGCTGTGCTTCTACTCCCAAAATAACAAGAAGTAAAGCAATAAATACATAGTATCTTCTCATATTCTAATAATCACTGATATTATTTTGACAAAGTGCGAAAAAAAAAGTTTAATCACTCTTATTATTAAATTTATATGGAGTACTTATTTTATAACCTATCATCTACAATTTTTCTATCCAGCACACCCTTTACATCATACACTATTCCATTATGGTTAAGCAAGGATTTGATGTCCATATTTAAGAACTCATTATGTGCAACAGCCAATATCACCGCATCAAACTTTTCTTTGTCTATTAGATTATTAGTTATATCTATATCATATTCCCTTTTCACATGTGTTTTACTTGCCCAAGGGTCATAAATGATAATATTGTCGGTATATTCTTTCAATGTATGATAAATATCTACAACCTTAGTATTACGAATATCAGGACAATTCTCTTTAAACGTTATGCCAAGTATCAAAATCTTTGAATCCTTAACCATAACACCCTTTTTATTCATACACTTTATAGTTTGATTGGCAACATACGCCCCCATACCATCATTTAATCTTCTTGCATTGGACATAACTCTTGGCAAGACTCCATAAACCTGTGCTTTCTGAATCAAATAATAAGGATCAACGCTGATACAATGCCCACCAACCAAACCCGGAGATAGTTTTATGAAATTCCATTTACTACTTGCTGCCTCAATCACATCGTGCGTATCAATTCCCATAGCATTAAATATTTTAGCAAGTTCATTCATAAACGCAATATTCACATCCCTTTGACTATTCTCTATTATCTTACTTGCCTCAGCGACTTTTATGCTCGGTGCTTTGTGTGTGCCGTTAATCAATACTGAATTATATACCTCATCTACAATATCCGCTATCTCAGGTGTAGAACCACTGGTAACTTTCTTTATTTTTTCTACCGTATGAAGTTTATCGCCCGGGTTAATTCTTTCAGGCGAGTAACCAGCAAAGAAATCTATATTGAATTTAAGCCCACTAACTCTTTCCACCACAGGCAAACATTCTTCCTCTGTTACTCCCGGATAAACAGTACTCTCATAAACAACAATATCTCCTTTACTAATTACTTTCCCCACAGTTTCACTTGCTCCCCAAAGCGGTTTCAAATCCGGACGATTGTTTTCATCTACAGGAGTTGGCACTGCTACAACATAAAAATTACAATCCCGTATCTGTTCAAGTGAATTTGTACATTTGAAACCATGATTCTGTATCGCATCTTGCAATAACTCATCGCTAACCTCTAAAGTTGAGTCATGTCCTTGCATTAACTCCTCTACCCTATTGAGATTTAAGTCAAATCCTATAGTAGAATACTTTGTGGAAAACAATCTTGCTAATGGTAATCCTACATAACCTAATCCTATTACCGCTATCCGTATATCCTTATTCATACTATCTTTATAAAGTTATTGAAGTTAAATTACAAATAACTTTAATTCCAAAATTTCTCTTATGATGTAAATACTATTCTACAGGATTAACTTTTGGAAAATTTGCATTAAAAGTTTCAAATTCAGGCTCTCCTATAATATGTCCTAAGAAATCTTTGTACATATCTGTAAATACGAATCTGTTTTCGTCAAAATATTCTGTAGGTAGCGGACGATTGCCAATTTTTCCCATATCTATACTACTACAATTATATTCCTCTAATTCTCCATAGGAACATACTTTTTTCAAAACAGGCATCTGTCCATACTCCTCACGCAAAAGTAAATCTACAGCCTTATCTGCCAAAGCCTGAGTGAGTCTGCGGTCATAAACATTGCACATTCCCGAACGCGGATAATAACCTGTCATTTGAGCCCTTGCATCTATTTTTAATTTTACAGAAATTTCACTTGCAATAGTACCACATACACCACCAAGTCTTGCATGTCCATATTCGTCTTGCTCTGTTGAGGCATAAACTACATCACATTCTCCCGTTTGCTCGTTATACCAACGCACACCTTCACTGACTGGTATTATAAGACTCTTGTTTGGTGAATTTTTGTAAGCATCTGCAACAATATCAAAGAATTTTTCTTTTCTTTCTTTAGTCATCTCCAATTCTGGTATAAGAGAAATTGTACTGCCTCCAAAAGTTCCAGCACCCGTTAGCCAGCCTGCATCTCTACCCATCACTTCCATTATCATTATTCTTTGATGACTTTCTGCTGTTGTCTTTAATCTTGCTGAAAACTCCGCAATAGATTTTGCTGCTGTTGGAAATCCCGGACATATAACGGCATCTGTTTCCTGTCCTTTGAAAGAATGCATTGTCAAAGTACGCAAATCGTTGTCTATAGTCTTAGGAAAACCTATTACAGGAATACCTTCTTGTTCGTATAAGCGTTTTGCTGCTCCGTTTGTGTCATCTCCACCTATTGTTACAAGAACATCTATCTTGTAACGTTTAAGATTTTGCATTACTTGTGGAACTCTGTCTTCTGGATTCTTTTTAGATGGGAATGGATTGGTACGAGAAGAACGCAATGCTGTACCTCCATAAAGTCCGTTGTATGGAAGATTTGTTAAATCAACAACATCGCCATCGCCCAACAAGCCTTTCCAACCTGTTCTTATACCATAAACTTTGAATCCTAACATTAAAGCACGGTTTCTCACACTTTCAATACTTGAATTGATTGCTGGAGTATCTCCGCCGCCTGATAATATAGCAAGTGTCTTACCTGCAAATAATTTTTCTTGTCTCATGATTATATAGTTATTGTTTCTATATTTGCAATGCAAAGGTACAAAGTTTTTTGATAACTACCAAATGAATTGATTTTTTTCGTATTTCTTTAATAAATTCTTATACACAACAAAATAGGCGAATAATTATTATACCCGCCCATTCAATTCATCATTATATAGTATCAACTTACTCTACCACCAATTTTTGAGTATTCTCACCTACCTTAATATAATAAACTCCTCTTTCAAA
>ONOZ01000043.1 GCA_900319595.1 uncultured Bacteroidales bacterium
ACACATAATAAAGAAAAAAACTTATCTAAACAACTATAAATTTGCTCAATCTTACCTAACAAAAAGTCTTATTCTATCTAAGTCCAATAATCAGGGTGAATATTTTTTTATTCTCTCATATAATTTTTTTCTTTCTTGTGATTAGTAAATTCTTTTGTAGTTAAGTTTATTTTAGCATTAATCTAACGTTTTGCAAAGATACGAAAAAAAATTGTTATAGATATTTTGCCATAAATAAAAATTTTCATATTTTTGCAAAATCATTTAAAATGAATACGATAAATTAAAAATTATAAGTACTATGCAGAAAAAAGGAAACAAATACGGGACACACCGCGTAATTGAACCAAAGGGCGTGTTGCCTCAGCCGGCTAATAAGATTGACAACAATATGGACGAAATCTATGACAATGAAATCCTTATTGATGTTCAGACACTTAACATTGACTCCGCATCTTTTACTGACATTCATAACTATGCCAAAGCACAGGCAGGTGAAGGTGCAAGCGAAGAGAAAATAATGGAGGAAATAAAGAAAGAAATGCTTTTGAATGTAGAGTTACAAGGCAAACATCGTAACAGAAGAACTGGTTCTGGTGGTATGCTATTGGGACGAGTTGAGAAAATTGGAGATGCATTGAAGGGCAAAATAGATTTGAAAGAAGGCGATAAGATTGCCACATTGGTTTCTTTGTCTTTGACTCCGCTAAGAATTGACGAAATTTTGAATATCAAGGCAGATGTAGATCAAGTAGATATAAAAGGTAAAGCGATTTTGTTTGAAAGTGGTATATATGCAAAGATTCCAGAGGATATGCCTGAAAAACTTGCATTGTCTGCTTTGGACGTTGCGGGTGCACCGGCTCAAACTGCCAAACTTTGTCAATATGGACAAAATGTGGTTATATTAGGTGCAGGTGGCAAAAGCGGAATGTTGTGCTGCTATGAGGCAAAAAAACGAGTTGGTGTAACAGGTAAGGTTATAGGTTTGACAAATAGCCCTAAATCCACAAATAGATTAAAAGATTTGGAATTCTGCGATGTGGTTGTATCCGTAGCAGGCAAAACTCCTGTTGAGGTTTATGAATTGGTTAGCGAATTGACCAATGGTAAAATGGCAGATGTTACAATAAATTGTGTAAATGTACCTGACCAAGAAATGACAGCAATACTTTGTACAAAAGATGATGGTGTTGTTTATTTCTTCTCTATGGCTACAAGTTTCACAAAGGCATCTTTGGGAGCCGAAGGTATAGGTGCAGACGCTAATATGATAATGGGTAACGGTTATACCAAAGGACATGCAGAATTTACTTTGCAAGAATTGAGAGAAAGTCCAAAATTGCGTAAGATTTTTGAAGAATTATACGCATAATCTTTTTTTGAACTGAGCGATATTTAGTTTTCTAAAATATCGCTCAGTTTCTTTTTATTCATTATTTGGATTTGAGGTATTCACCTTTCGTTGAACGTAATTTGTAATTGTTTCTATTGGGGTATTTACTAAAATATATATCATTCAAGACAAAACTTTGCTACCCAATACTTAATTACTTGTAAAGTAAAGTCTTAAGATTATTAAAAACATTTTATAAAAATGGTATTACTGAGCGATTGAAGAAATTTTCATGTAAAAATTACCTAAAAGAAATCTGATATATAATTTTTTGATTAGTTTTGCACAATGAAAATAAAGAATATTATTTGCAGTATGTCTGTTGCATTAGTTTGTATGATGAACGGTAATTGTCAAAATATTATTGATTTGCACAGCCACGTAATTACAGAAGATTATCTGCAGTTTCTTAAAGAACATGACGCATTGATGGACGAAGGTTTTCCTATTCCTTCTTGGAATGTTCAAAAACACTTGGAGTTTATGCAGAATGCAGGCATTGAAACCTCAGTTTTAACCATGGTTGCTCCTCATCCGTATTTCGGAGACATTAAGCAAACAATAGAACAGGTCAGAAAATTCAACGATTATTGTGCAGAATTGAAAGAGAATACTAACGGTAAATTCAAATTCTGTGCTACATTACCTCTGCCTGATATTGATGCAGCGATAAAGGAAACTCGCTATGTTTTTGATACCCTGCATGCTGATGGAGTGAAGTTGGCAACCAATGTTTATGGACAATACCTCGGTGATGAAGTCTTAGATACCTTGTTTTCTGTATTAAACGAGTATCATGCAGTGGTAATTATTCATCCTCACCGTCCTGTAAATTATCCAGATAACTTACTAAATTCATTACCTTTAGCTTTGTACGAATATCCTGCCGAAACATCACGTGCAATTTGCAATATGATAGCAAGGAATGTGTTGGCAAGATACAATAACATCAAAATAGTTGTACCTCATAGCGGAGCATATATTCCGCTTGCAATAAAAAGAATGCAAAGCATCTATCCAATATTCAGAAGTAAGCAATTGCTAAACGAAATTGATTTTCAAAAGAATTTAGACTGTTTGTGGTACGATTTAGCAGGTAACACGACAATAGAAAGTATCAAAACAATGTTGCAAATAACCACCGTAGATCATATTCTTTACGGTTCGGATTATCCTTACGCAGACCCGAGAGCCTTAATAAATAATGCCAATCGTTTGCGTGAAGAATTAAAACAGGATTTTATGCTTGCACCTTTTGCAAAAATGATTTTGAGTGAAAATGCCCGCAATTTATTTTCAACCAATCCGATGGAAACCGTCAAGTATGCCACAGAAGAAGATTTCCTTATACGAATAGCAGAAATAGAAGTTAGGTCGGAATATCTGAATGACTATATGGAGATAGGAAAAGAAATCGCACAAACATCAATGGAGAAAGAAAATGGAGTCATTTGTTTATTGCCACTGCAGTCAAAGGACAATCCAACACATTTTCGTATATTGGAGATTTATAGAAACGCAACCGCCTACCAAAATCATATAACTACGGAACATTTCTTAAAGTATAAACAATTGTCAGTTGATATGGTTAAATCATTAGAGTTGATAGATATGCAATCTGTCAATTACAAAGGATTAAGCGACATATTGAAAAAGTTGAATTAGTTTTAAAGTTTCCTCTTTATTCGTTATCAGTTTGGAAACGCGATCAGAAGTTGAAAATCCTTTTTTAAAGACATTTGAAACTTACAATGTGTTTTTTATAATCCGCGGAGTCTTGTTATTTAACAATACGTTTATGTATCAAATCTCCGATTTTTTGACGTAACACTCTGCTTTCAAGGTCTGAAATATTCAAAAATAATACAGC
>ONOZ01000161.1 GCA_900319595.1 uncultured Bacteroidales bacterium
AGCCAAAGAAGAACTTTCGGTAAAAGACAATATTGTACTCTTTGGTCGCAAGGACGAGATAGAGCAAATAATAACTTCGGAGTCTTCATATACTTTGGAAGACTTTGAAGTGGTTGATTGCACAGAAGTTATTGATATGCACGATTCTCCAATGAAGGCTTTCAAAATCAAACAAAATTCTTCTTTAGCGGTAGGTTTTGACTATTTGAAAGCAGGAAAGATTGACTCTTTTGCTTCTGCTGGTAATAGTGGAGCAATGTTGGTTGGCACGATGTATAGTGTTGGACTAATGGAAGGAGTGTTGCGTCCTTGTTTAGCGGCATTGATCCCAAAAGAGAATAGTGGTGTTACGGTGTTGTTAGATGTCGGTGTTGATACAGATACAAAACCGGACACCTTATATCAATTCGGTCTATTAGGAAGTCTTTACGCCGAAAGTGCTTTAGGAATTACTAATCCAAGGGTTGCTCTTATGAATATAGGAGAGGAGGAAGGAAAAGGTAATTTACAAAGTAAAGCAGCGTATCAACTTATGAAGGATGCTGACTACAATTTTGTTGGAAACGCAGAGCCGAGAGAATTGTTTAAAGACAATGTAGATGTTATTGTTTGCGATGGCTTTGTCGGTAATTTGATAATGAAAAATGTAGAGGCATTTGCACGTAGTATCGTAAAGCGTGGATTGGTTGATGATTTCATAAAAAGATTTAATTATGAGATATACGGAGGCTTACCATTGTTAGGAGCGAATAAGGTTGTCATAATAGGACACGGTGTTTCTAATGAAAAAGCCATTAAATCCATGGTTATGCAATCCAAAAATATATATGAATCTAATATTCTCTCAAGATTGAAAGATAGATTAGTATTCGATAAATAAAATTTTTGAAAAAAGTATGTCAAAAACTAAAGCAATAATAACGGCTGTTGAAGGCTATGTTCCAGAAGATGTGATAGATAATCAGATGTTGAGTCGTATGGTAGATACTACTGACGAGTGGATAATGGCTCGTATTGGTATCAAGACAAGACATATTCTTAAAGGCAACAAAGGTCCATCAGATATGGCGAAAATTGTTGTAGATAGAATATTACAAAAAAAGAATATAGACCCTTCGGAAATAGATTTAATTATTTGTTGTACGGTTACCCCGGATATGCAATTTCCAGCAACTGCTAATGTAATTGCAGAAAAATGTGGAATTAGAAATGGCTTTGGTTTTGATATTAATGCCGGTTGTTCAGGTTTTATTTATGGAATAACTACTGCTGCAAAGTATATAGAGAGTGGTTTTTGCAAAAAAATCTTGGTTATAGGTGCAGAAAAGATGACTTCTATAGTTAATTACGAAGACCGCACAACTTGTCCTATATTTGGAGATGGAGCAGGAGCGGTTTTATTGGAAGCAGAAGAAGATTCTCCATTCGGAATTATAGACGAAGTTTTGCATTCTGATGGAGTAGGAGTAAAACATTTACATCAAGTAGCAGGAGGTAGTGTAAAACCAGCAACAATAGAAACGGTAATGAATAAAGAACACTTCATATATCAAGAAGGACAAGCTGTATTCAAATGGGCTGTTACCAAAATGGCAGAAGTTACCGAGGAATTGTTGGAAAAGAACGGAATGCAAAAATCTGATATAAACTTTTTATTGCCACATCAAGCAAATTTACGTATAATCAAAGCAACGGGTGATAGATTAGAATTGAAAGATGACCAAGTACTTGTGAATATTGAGCGTTATGGCAATACGACGAGTGCAACTATTCCTTTGCTTATGTACGAAAATCAAGAAAGATTCAAAAAAGGCGATAATCTTATATTAACTTCCTTTGGTGCGGGATTTACTTGGGGTGCTGTACTTGTAAAATGGGCAATATAATGCTCATAGTTACACAATAATATACATAGGAGTAAATCTTTTATTCTAACAATACCAATTATTGTGATTTCGTTGCTATAAGTTTTATTTAATATGGGCAATTTAACATTAACATTTCTTGGTACGGGTACTTCATTGGGAGTTCCTATACCGGGTTGTGATTGTGAAACTTGCCAATCGTTAGATGAAAAAGACAAGCGATTACGTACTTCATGTTTATTAACATTTGATACCATAAATTCTGTTACACACAAGCCATATCAAGTGGTTATTGACGCAGGACCAGATTTTCGTTATCAAATGTTAAGAGCAAATGTTAAGTATATTGATGCTATCTTATTGACACACGAACACCGCGACCATATTGCAGGTTTGGACGATGTGCGTTCGTATAATTATTTGCAAAAATCTCCAATTCCAATATATGGAAATGTAGAGGCGTTGATAGGTGTCAA
>ONOZ01000057.1 GCA_900319595.1 uncultured Bacteroidales bacterium
GTATGGCAAGCCTTAGAAGCATGTAGAATATTAGAAGCAGAAGGTATTAGTGCAGAGATAATAAATGTTCATACGATTAAACCGTTAGACGAGCAAGCAGTTTTGAATTCTGTAAAGAAAACCGATTGTGCAATATCTTGTGAAGAGCATATGTATAATGGTGGTCTAGGAGATGCTATTGCACAACTTTTAGTTAGAAACTATCCAGCTCCTATGGAATTTGTAGGTATAGACGACCAATTTGGACAGAGTGGCACACCAATGCAACTAATGGAACACTATCATTTGATGGCTAAAGACATAGTTTTAGCTGCTAAGAAAGTGATCCAAAGGAAGAAGTAGAAACTCTATAAAATAAATAAGAAAAAGTATCCAAAAATAAGAATACGCTAAACTATATTTGACGTAAAAGTAATGCTGAAATTATAACAGGAGATGCCAAAAACATTGCCGTTGGAAATTTTATTTTACAAACAAAGAGTTTTGAGCATATATGATGTTTAGAATGTAGGATATAATACATTTTAATAAAAAATTATGATGGCAAATAACGAAGAGAATCCAGAATTATCACTTGCCTATCAATACATAGAGCAAACTAATAAGAATTTGTTTCTAACAGGTAAAGCTGGTACGGGGAAAACTACTTTTTTGCGTAATTTGACAAAAACGACTTCCAAACGTTTTGTTGTATTAGCACCAACGGGAGTGGCAGCATTACAAGCCGGGGGTGTAACATTACATTCCTTTTTTCAATTACCTCTGCATATTTATGTGCCCGGAACTGTTCCGCAGACAAGACGCTTTAAGAAATCAAAGATAAACCTAATTCGTTCATTAGATTTGATAATTATTGACGAGATTTCTATGGTCAGGGCCGATTTGTTAGATGAGATTGATTTCTTATTACGTCGTTTTCGTTACAACTCACATGATAAACCCTTTGGTGGCGTGCAATTGTTGTTGATTGGCGATTTGAGTCAATTACCCCCTATATATAGCGAAGAGGAATATAACGAACTTTCAACATATTATCATAATTTCTATTTCTTCAACTCTTTAGCTTTACAGAAATCAAACTATGTAACCATAACTCTAACTCACATTTATAGACAAAGGGATGAGCATTTTATAAATGTCCTTAATGCTATACGGGACAATAATATTACACCACAAATTATAGCCAAACTTAACACAAGATACAAACCCGATATAGTCAATAATATACCCGATGGATTTATTACCCTATGCACTCATAATAATCAAGCAGACAGTATAAACTTGTCAAAACTTGAGGCATTGGATACAGAGGACATGACATATGTTGCTGATATTGAGGGAGATTTTCCAGAAAGTATTTATCCCAATAGTGAAAAACTTACATTGAAAGTAGATTCACAGGTGATGTTTCTAAAAAACGATTATTCCTCTAAAGATAATTACAAAATTAAATCTAAAAACATTGAATTTGCTTTGAATTCTAATAAAAAGAGGTATTACAACGGCAAGATTGGGAGAGTAAAGAAATTAGGAGATTCTTATGTTGTCGTTCAATGTGAGGGAGATAACGAACCAGTAAAGGTTGAAAAATATGTTTGGCAGAATGTCCGTTATATAGTTGATAAAAAGACAAAAGTCATTACAGAAGAGGTTATAGGAACGTTTGAACAATTTCCATTAAGATTAGCATGGGCAGTTACAATTCATAAATCTCAAGGATTGACTTTTGATAAGGTTATAATCAATTCTAACAAAGCCTTTTCGCATGGGCAAGTCTATGTGGCGTTATCTCGTTGCAGGACATTAGACGGTGTTGTTTTGACAAACAAGTTTGATTCCTCAAGTGTAATTTTAGATAACAGTATTACCAAGTTTAATAAAGATAAATTATTGAACCCACCCTCGAAAACAACTCTACATATTGACGAACAAGAATTTCTAATTGAAAATATCATATCTGTTTTTGATTTTTCTACATTGACAAACAATCTACAAAATTTAGAAAAGTTTATAAAAGAATCACTTTATAACATTTTCCCTCGTAAATCTCAAAAGGCGTTATCTATAATTGATATTTACAAGACGGAAGTAGGAGAGATGTCAAATAGATTCATTAAATGGTTATCTCAATTTCTTAACTTGAATTTACAAGCTGAGGAAAATATAAATCAATGTATTTTAAGAGGTTATAAGGGTAAGGAATACTTTTTGAGACATATTAAACCAATTAACGAATTGATTTTGTCATTAGGTTGCATTGAATTAGATAATAGAGACGACAATGACGAGTTACAAGAATTTATAGATTCCATTGCTCTTGAAAAAGAAATAAAGTATAGAATCTTAAAGTTTTTTGATGAAACTTTTACCTCGTCGTCCTATTTAAAATATAGAAATTCGATTCTTGTGGAAGGTAATTCATTATCTTTGGACTCAATAGAAGAAGAAAAGAAACAAAAACGACAAGAGCATATCAAAGATTCTAGCAAAGAAAAAGTGGAATATCAAGATGATATTACGGATAGGGAATTATTTGAAATTTTACGTCAATGGAGGAAAGAGAAAGCCATAGAAAAGAAACTACCTGCTTATATGATTATATCACAAAAAGGGCTTATTTCTTTAACTAATGAACAGCCAACAACGAAACAAGAATTTATAGGATTAAAAGGTTTAGGCAAAAAAACTTTTAATAATTACGGCGAGGAAATACTTGAAATTATAAACTCTTATATAACAAATATTGAAAAGAAATTTTATCATCAAAGATAGATTGATGATGCATTTTCAAAAAAAATGATTATCTTTGCAACGTTATATTAAAATTAAAGTTGCATTATGAAAAAACATATATATATCATTACTTTTTGTGTTATATTATTGAGTAATAATAGTATTTTTGCACAAAAAGATTCAAGAATATTAAGTAATCAAAACTATTTTCCTACATGGTTTGATAGTGTGAAGTTAGGAATAATGATTCATTATGGATTATATTCAATTCCGTCTTATTCTGATAAAGAGCAATACGCAGAATGGTTTTATAAAGGTTTGATTTCTAATGACACATTGAGAATAAATTTTCAAAAACGTATATTTGGAGAGAATTTTACTTATTTTGATTATATGCCTTTGTTCAAAGCGGAAATGTTTGACGCAAATAGTTGGATTGCATTATTTAAAAGAGCAGGAGCGAAATATATAGTATTTTCTTCAAAACATCATGACGGATTTTGTTTGTGGGATACCAAAACGACAAGTAAAAATTCTATGCGAACGCCTGCAAATAAAGATTTTTTAAAAGAATTGAAAGAGGCTTGCAATAAACAAGACATTCGTTTTGGTTTGTATTATTCGTTGATGGAGTGGCATAACCCTTATTATAAATGGACAATTGATACCCTTGGATTGGACAAATATGTTGATAAATTCTTAATTCCACAATTCAAAGAGTTAGTAGATTTGTACGAACCTTCGCTTGTGTTTGCAGATGGTGATTGGGATTTTGATTATAAACAACTTCGCTCGCAGGAAATGGTAAATTATTTGATTGATAAGGTTGGAAAAGACGAGGTTATCGTAAATAATCGCTGGGGAGTTGGTAATCCATACGGTTTCCTTACACCTGAATATTCTGCAGGCATAAAAGAAAAAAATCGTCCTTGGAGTGAGTGTAGAAGTTTGGCAAGAAGTTTTGGATTGAACAGAATCTCACCATTAGAAGACTATTTTTCGGCAGAGGATTTGATAAAACATTTTGTCCAATTAGTAAGTTTGGGTGGAGGATTGATGCTTAATGTGGCACCTTCTGCAGATGGACAAATTCCATTATTGCAACAAGAACGTCTTTTGCAGTTAGGGGATTGGCTTTCTATCAATGGTGAGGCTATTTATGGGAGTAAGCCATACTATAAATCTTTTGATGAAAAGATAATGACATATGAAATTTATTCTCCTGCACTTGATTTTGATTGGGTGAGAAATGCTCCAATAAAGAATTGTACAGAGGACAATTTTACTATTGATTGGCAAAATGAATATACTCCAAAGTATGACGAAACTTTGACTTTTATTCTTAATGCCGATGAGCAAGCAGAGATTTCTATTTCATTGGACGGTGAATTGCAGTATCATGGCAAAGCAACTAAGTATGAGGATTTACAATTCAGTTTTGAATTCAAACAAAATAAAACTTATAAATTTTTTGTGTATTATCAAGAAGAGGATATTGACGCGCATTTGAGTCTATTGATAAAAGATAAAAATGGGAAAACATTTACTTTTAAAGGAAATAGAGATTGGAAAGGCAAGGTATCCTGGAAGCAACCTACCATGTATTACACAACCAATAGTAACAATCTATATGCTATTAGTATCGAAGAATTAGATAGTAGTATATCTTTCCATTTAGATAAAGTTCCAAATAAAAATATGAAAATCTTACTTTTGGGTAGTGAAAGTAAAGAATTAGAATGGAAGTACAATAATGAGGTTTTGACCATAGATTTATCAAATCTTACGATGCGAGACATAAAGAGCAAATATGCCTATATATTTAAATTAGAGAATTATTTAGATAAGCGATAATCCATTGTAGCAAAGAGAATGGAGTATATTTTTCTTTGTAAATTCCTAATTGTTTAAAAAAAATATTATCTTTGCAATCTCTTTGGGATATTAGAAATTGAAATATAATAAGTAAAAAATAAAATATAGATATGGCAACAAAAGTAACAAAAGAACTTGTAAACCCACGCTCAATAGTTGTAGTAGGTGCAAGCGATGATGTAACAAAACCGGGTGGTGCGTTAGTTAGAAATATAAAAGAAGGTGGCTTTAAGGGAGAACTTTATTGTGTTAATCCAAAAGCAGATGAGATTCAAGGAATTAAATGTTATCATAAAGTAGAAGATTTGCCTCAGGTGGATTTCGCAGTTATGGCGATTGCAAGTAAATATGCAGAGGCAAGCGTTAAAGTTTTGGCAGAAGAGAAGGGTTGTAAGGCATTTGTGATTATTTCTGCTGGGTTTGGAGAAGAATCACACGAAGGTAAGGAATTGGAAAATAGAATAGTAAATATAATTGAAAAGAATGGTGGTTGTTTGATTGGACCTAATTGTACGGGAATTTTTACTCCTTATCACCATTCAATTTTCTCACAACCATTTTCTGAGCCATCGCCTCGTGGGGTTGATTTCATAACAGGCTCCGGTGCAACTGGCTGTTTTATTATGGATATTGGCAAACAACAAGGTCTTCACTTCAATCATTGTTGGGCGGTGGGAAATTCTGCTCAACTCGGTATAGAAGATATTTTGGAATATCACGACGAAGTTTTTGACCCTGCTAAATCAAGTAAGGTTATTATGCTTTACATTGAAAATGTCAAGAATCCAGAAAAACTTTTGAAACATGCAAAATCTCTTATTTCCAAAGGATGTAAGATTGCGGCTATCAAGGCAGGTTATTCGGCTGCAGGTTCCCGTGCTGCTTCGTCTCATACAGGAGCATTGGCTACTGACGATGTTGCTGTTGATGCTTTGTTTAGAAAAGCAGGTATTGTACGTTGTTATGGCAGAGAAGAATTGGTAACAGTTGCGAATATATTCACTTATCCACGCTTTGAAGGAAAGAATATTGCGATAGTAACCCATGCAGGTGGTCCAGCAGTAATGCTAACAGACGCTTTAAGTAAATGTGGCTTGAATATACCAAAGATAGAAGGTAAAGTGGCGGACGAACTTTTGACAAAACTGTTCCCTGGCTCCTCAGTAGCAAATCCAATAGACTTTTTGGCAACTGGCACTCCAGAGCAATTAGGAGAAATTATTGATACTGTTGATAAACAGATGGACAATATTGACGCAATGTGCGTGATATTTGGAACACCAGGACTAATGCCTATATTTGAAGCATACAATGTTTTGTCAGAAAAACTAAAAATTGCAAAAAAACCTATTTTCCCAATTTTACCATCAACAATGGTTGCAGGCGATGAAGTTAAAGATTTCGTAAGCAAAGGAAACACTTACTTTCCGGATGAAACCGTATTTGGTAATGCGGTGGGCAGAATCATATCTACTCCAAATCCTGCAACAGAAGATGATTTAGTTAAGATAGATACTCAAAAGATTCGTGCTATAATAGATAAGTGCGATAACGGATACATAGATGTAAAAATTATTAACGAATTGTTTGATGCTGCTGGCATACATCATACAGTTGATATCTCCTCTGATAATGAGCAAGAGATTGTTGATTTTGCTAACAAGGTAGGTTATCCTGTTGTTATGAAAGTTGTTGGACCTGTTCATAAGAGTGATGTCGGTGGAGTTTCATTAAATGTTAAAGGAGAGGATAACGTTCGCAAGGAATTCCAAAGATTGATAAAGATTAAGGATACTTATGCCGTTCAGTGCTATCATATGTATGATGGACAAGAAGTTTATATTGGTAGCATCAAAACTCCAATGTTTGGACATCAAGTTCTTTGCGGTTTGGGCGGAATATTTATTGAGGTATTGAAAGATGTACGTTCAAATTTGGCTCCTATTGGAATCAAAGAAGCTAAGGAAATGATTAAATCTTTGAAAGGTTACAAGATTATTCAAGGAGTACGAGGCAAAGAGGGAGTTAATGAAGACCTTTATGCTGACCAAATAGCAAGAGTTTCGGCATTGGTTCAAGCAGCACCAGAAATAGCAGAAATGGATTTGAATCCGTTGCTTGGAAGTATGACTGAAATAGTTGCAGTTGATGCAAGAATTAGAATAGAAAAGTAATAAATTTATGTAATATGTAGCATGGGGTATTTAATATATACTTCGTGCTACGTTCTACGTATTAGATTTCAATGGATTATGAATAAAATTACATTAAAAAACTTCTTTATCATGTTGTTAGCGTGTTTGCTAATAATAATCATGATGTTGGTTCAGTTATCTAACTTTGAGGAAAAAACTCCTTTGACTTTTACGTTAGGACTTATAGTGATTGTAGCATCGTGTTTGTTTATATTATATCAAACCATTACAATATCTAATGAATTACACAAAAACAAATCCTTATTAGATAAAACAAACAAAGAATTGCAAGTTCTAAAAGATAAAGAGCAGATAGAAACTGTTATACCAGAAGAATAAACAAAATTATGCGATTGCATTTTTATAAATATCAAGGAGCGGGTAATGATTTTATTGTCTTTGATGGCAGAAA
>ONOZ01000095.1 GCA_900319595.1 uncultured Bacteroidales bacterium
TAAAATTCCATGAAGAACCAAGTCGCGTAGAAAAGGCTATAGAGGATGTTGTTGTATTATTGAAATAATCAGATAATGAATAAGTGTTCTGATTATACTTAGCACTGACCAAATTTACGGAAGAAGAAAATGTTTTATACGGATGGGCTTTAGTATCTTGCGTATGAGACCACTGAAATTTGAAGTCTTTTTGTGAAGTCCAAGTATTAGTATTCTTTAGTCCGGAATGATTCTCTTCAAAACGAACAAGAAAATTGCCTTTATACTTATAGCGTTTAACATAATTACTTCTCGCATTTATGGCGTATGATAAATTTGTATAAATATCTCCTTGTAAAGCCAAATCCATATAATCGCTAAAAGCAAAATACCATCCTAAATTTCTCAAATAATAACCTCTGTTGCTAGCATAACCATACGTTGGCATCAATAGTCCGCTTTTTTGTTTGTCTGTAAATGGGAAATAAGCAAAAGGTAAGCCTATAGGCAGAGGAATCCCCATCAATTCTATGCCAATAGGTCCTGTTATAATCTTGTCGTCTGTTAGTATCTCCGCTTTACTGAATTTAAAACCAAAATGCGGACTCTCTTCTTCTGAACAAGTTGTAAATGTGCCATTTCTAACATATAATGTACTATCGTTCATCTTTTTTACTTTTTCTCCATGCAAAAATCCCTCCTGTTGAGAAGTAAATACTCCATTGATAATTCCTTTACCATTGTCTGTATTATATGTCAATTTTTTACTTTTGTATGATGTACCATTATCTGAAAATACCGGATATTGTTTCAATGAATCTACTACAGTGTCGCTAATTGGTTCTGCTTTCAATATATTGGAGTCAAAATTTATGGTAATCAAACCTGCAGATAGTTCCATTTGATCTTGCTTTACCTGACTTTTATTAAATAGATAAATGTTTTTCGCATCCAAATCAAATAAAATTGAGTCCGAAGACAAATAATTTATTCGTTTTTTTATACTTTTTGTATTAGTTATGAGTCTTACCGAGTCTGAGACTTCCAATGTATCCGATTTTTTTAAAGAAATATTTTTTGCGGTATCGAAGACAACTACTATCCTTGCATTCACTGCTGAAAAGCAAAGAATAAAAAGAATTGAAATTACGCCTCTTTTAAAAATTTTATGTACTTTATTTTCTTTTATCAACTATTATCAAAATAAAAATTGTATATTTGCAACAAATTTGCAAAGTTAAGTTTTTTTTTAATAATATCAATATTTTGATGCATAAAGAAAGGAATATTTTTTTTACAATAATCGTTTTTATTTATACTCTTGTAGTCTGCGAATACGCATCTACACAGGAAGTTAGCAATGTCTTTGATAAGGTGGTTATAGACGCTGGACACGGTGGGAACAAGCCTGGAGCCATTGGCAGTAAATATAAGGAAAAAGACGTAACCTTGGCAGTCTCAATAAAATTAGGCAAACTTATTAATGAACATCTAAAAAGCGTTAAGGTATATTACACACGTGTTATAGACCAAGATATAGACCTTTACAAACGTTCTTCCATAGCCAATAAGCTTAACGCCGACCTTTTCTTATCTATTCACTGTAATTCTGCAACAAATAAAGCAGCAAGCGGGACTGAAACTTATGCTATGGGACTTGGTAAAACCGAAAGTAATTTAGAAGTTGCAAAAAAGGAAAATGCCGAAATTCTTACAGAAAATAATGCCATTCAAAACTATGAAGGCTTTGATATGAACTCTCCTGAAAGCGATATATTAATGTCTTTATATCAAAATGCTTATCTTCACAATTCCCTTGACTTTGCTGCAAAGATTCAATCGCAATATCAAAAAAATGTTCCTTTCAAAAATCGTGGTGTGCATCAAGCGAACTTTGTTGTTTTGTGGAAAGCAGCTATGCCTGCCGTTCTAACGGAAATTGGTTTCATAAGTAATCCCAAAGAAGAAGAATACCTTGGTAGCGAATATGGACAATGGGTTATTGCATCTTGTATTTTCCGTGCGATTTGCGAGTATCGTAATAAGGTTGATAATTTGAAAGAGCCTATTATGGAAATCGAAGACCTTATCCCGCAAGATGTGAAAGAAAAAGAAAAACTTAGACAAGAGAATGAGAAACTTCAACTGGAGTTAGCAAAAAATGAGCAAGAGGAAACTACTATTCAAAAAGAACAGGATACTGAAAATAAGAATCAATCTACAAACGACTCCATTCAAAACATACAAAAAAGTGGCACAGATGTAGTTTACAGAATTCAATTTATGTCCTCTCCTAATAAAGTCGCACAAAATGATAGCAGATTTGCTGATTTAGAGGATCTTTTCGCATATCAGGATAATGGAATATGGAAATATACAGCAGGTATGTTCGCAACTCCAAAAGAGGCTTTAGACTATCAAAAAAGGGTCAAAGTAAAATATAGTGATGCGTTCGTTGTAGCATTTTATAAAGGGAAACGTATAACAATAGTTGAGGCACAGCGATTACAAAAGAATCAATAAAATGTCGAAATAACACAGAGAATATGAAAATACGTAATGAATTTCAAATAGGACTTGTAGGTTTAGTTACAATTATCATTTTGTTTTTAGGAATTAAGTTTTTGAAAGGTACAGATATATTTTCTTCCAATAGAAGTTACTATGTTATTTACAAAAACGTAAGCGGAATGCACGAAAGCAGTTACATATATATAAATGGTATGAAAGCGGGGTTCGTAAAGAAGATAACACCTATGGATAAACTCAATTCAAAATTTCTGGTTGAGATAGCGGTTGATAAAAAACTGCAAATCCCGAAGGATTCTCGTATAACGCTTTTTTCTGACGGACTACTAGGAGGCAAAGCCCTTAGAATAGACGCCGGGCAAAGCAAGATGTCACTTTCAAAGCAAGATACTCTTATCGGATACACAGAACAAGGCATGCTGAATGCTGTTTCGCAAAAAATAGACCCCATGATAACTGATTTGTCGTTCATTATAAAAAGAATAGATACCTTGACTTTGTCTTTGAACAATACTTTTAACGCTCAAAGTCAAGAAAATATTCGCCAAACGCTAAGCAATATCAATTCGGTTAGCAAAAAACTTGACCATATCGCACTGAATACTGATAATTTGCTTGAAAAGGATAAACAGAAATTAGATAATATTGTTACAAATATTGAAACCATAACCAATAATATACTAACTATTACCGACAGTATTGATGCTAGCAAAATTGCAAGTACTCTTAGTGATGTGAATTCGTCTCTTAGTCATATAAATTCCATGTTGAAAAACATAGAGAAAGGTAATGGCAATTTGGGGCAACTACTCAATGACAAACAACTATACAACAATCTAACAGAAAGTACTAAAAACTTAAATTTATTGATAGAAGATATTAAGAAAAATCCTAAAAAATATATTAACGTTAAAATATTCTAGTCCTACTAACGCCTACTAACGCTCCCGGAATACATCTTACGTTAGGACATCTTAGTAGGCATGATGTAATTTTGACCAACAATTAAAAAACTATAAAAATCTTTTACAGCTCAAATGAGATTACTTCTTTGTATAGCCTATTTTTATCAATAGATACAACGCCGACATTCTCACAAACCAACCCCCCAGCAAGATTACTTATCTTTGCAATATCGATAGCCGACATTTTCGAAGCTAAACAAAGAGTTGCAACACTTATCACTGTATCTCCCGCCCCAGAAACATCTGCTATCTTTCGCAAATGGGCAGGTAACATCTTTATCTCTGCTTGTCGTTGAGTATAGTCTGCAATAAATACTCCATATTCACTAAGCGTTATAAAAACTTGTGATATCCTTTGTTTGCTATGTAATAATAGTGCAGCGTCTGTTAAATTCGTCAAATTAGGTTCGTCAAATTCTATTTTCAACCCCTCTTTCAATTCCTTTAAATTAGGCTTAAACAAAGTAACATCTTTATATGATGAAAAATTCCTATGTTTTGGATCTACAGTTGTTGGTATGCTTTTTTGCTTTGCAAGTTTTACAGTCTCTTTAATTATCCGCTCTGTAATAACTCCTTTATCGTAATCTTGAAAAATGATAGCATCTATTTTTTTATTAGCAATTATGTCTGTAATTTTGCCTAGCAATAGATTTTCTTCCTCGTGACTCAGAACATTTGTCGTTTCTTTATCAATTCTGAGCATTTGTGTATTGTTGCCTATTATTCTCGTTTTGATAGTTGTAGGACGCTCACTACTAACTACCATCCCTTCCGTTGTCATATCATGTTCTGTCAAAAGATTCAAGAGTATCTCCTCATTACTATCACGTCCTATAACAGTACAAAGAATCGGAGTTGCACCCATTGCCGAAATATTCAATGCAACATTACCAGCACCTCCCAAACGATGCTCAATCTTCTGCACTGAGCATATTGGAACAGGAGCCTCAGGAGATATACGTTCAACCTTTCCCCATTGATATGAGTCAATCATCACATCGCCAATAATAAGTATATTTAATTTATTGAAATTATCAAAAATGCTTTTGTAATTCATAATTGTTAGTTTTTACATATTAGGCATTCAAATACTGCATTCACCACAAATATTGCTATTTAATAATTCTTTCTGCACCTTTCTATCATTAAAATTACCTAAAACAAACATCATCTTTGCCAATGCTGCTTCTGTTGTAATATCTCTACCACTTATCACCCCCATATCTTTTAAATCGCAACTCGCTTGATAATGCCCCATCTCAACGCTTCCTGCTTTACACTGCGTTACATTCATTATCATAACACCTTTATCAATAATTTTCTTTATCCCTTGCAAAAACCACTCATTTGTAGGAGCGTTGCCCGAGCCATAAGTTTCCATTACAATACCCTTCAGATTCGGAATATTACTAATTGCGTTTAAATATTCCTTGCTTATCGCGGGATGTATCTTCATAATTATCACATCATTGCATAATTTATGATAGACAAATAATACGTCATTGGGCTGAGGCAATATCAAATGTTGCTTATACGATATATTGATACCAACTTTAGCAAGCGAAGGAAGATTTCCCGAGTAAAATGCCTCAAAATACTCTGCATTAATTTTGGTTGTACGATTGCCACGGTAAAGTTTATTATCAAAGAATATGCACACTTCCGGTATAGTAACACTTTCATTTGCTGCAATTTCTACTGCCGAAATTATATTATCTCTGCCATCAGTACGTATCATTCCCAAAGGAAGTTGGCTTCCCGTGATAATAATAGGTTTAGCCAAATTTTTTAAAAGGAAACTTAATGCTGAAGCAGTATAAGACATTGTATCCGTTCCGTGTAGAATGACAAAACCATCGTATTTTGAGTAATTATCCTCTATTAGCGACGCCAGAAGCAACCATTTGTCTGCATTCATATCGGAAGAATCTATGATAGGATCGCACTGATATGTTTCTATGTTACAGTTAATCTTCCTTAGAACAGGTAGAACCTCATAAATCTTTTGCATATCAAACGGCTTTAATGCACCACTTGTAACATCTTTCACCATTCCAATAGTACCACCTGTATATATAACAAGAATATTTCTCATTTTCGTTTTGTATCTTGATTTATGCGATTCTATCAATCAAATAATATCTTAACTGTTCTAAGCATTCAGAATTTCTTTTATTCTCGCCATTTGATTAGGTATACGTATCTTTTGAGGACATTTAGGTACACAAATACCACAATCCCTACACTTGGTTGCATCCTCTTCTAAAGGCAAAACCTTATGGAATCCGTCTTTGAACTGTGCTGCACGATCTGCATAATCCTTAGCATTCTTATCTGGCAAAGGGACAATACGTTTGTCAATTTGTGCGTTATAGTAAGCGAAATTTCCTGGAATATCTACACCAAAAGGACAAGGCATACAATAATTGCATTGAGTACATGGCACAGTAGGGTAACCTGCTATTTTATCGGCAACAGCAGATAATAAAGCATTTTCACTTTCTGTACAAGGCTCAAGTGGAGAATAAGATTTCAAATTGTCTTCCAAATGTTCCATTTTACTCATACCACTAAGTGCTGTCAATACATTAGGATACGAACCACACCAACGAAATGCCCAAGAAGCAATTGTATCGTTTGGTCTGCGTTCTTTCAAATCTTTTTCTACATCTGCAGGTAGGTTTGCCAATCTTCCACCTCGCAAAGGCTCCATTATAACGACTGGGATATTTCTTTTAGTTAATTCATTATATAGATACTCCGCATCACCATCTGCATCTGCTCGTCTGCTTTCTTGCAATGATGCATGTCGCCAATCAACATAATTCATCTGTATCTGTACAAAATCCCAATGATATTTCTTATGTTGAGATAAGAAGTAATCAAAAACTTTTACATCTCCATGATAGGAAAAACCAAGATTACGAATACGACCCGCCTCTCTTTCCTTAACCAAAAAATCCATCATACCATTATCTTCAAATCTCTCTTTCAATTCGTTAGGACCGTTACCGCCAATAGAATGCAACAAATAATAGTCTATAACATCTACTTGAAGATTTTTAAACGAGTCGCGATACATCTTTTCACTAGCCTCTCTTGTCCAAGTATTCTTTGGAAAATTGGAAAGTTTGGTTGCAACAAAGAATTTCTTTCTATCATGACGTTTCAGAGCAATACCCGTTGCCTCTTCGCTCTTGCCTCCGTGATAAACAGGTGCTGTATCAAAATAATTTACACCATTGGCGATGGCATAATCAACCATACGATTAACTTCATTTTGATTTATTACATTGTTAGCACTTGGCAAACGCATCATACCAAAACCCAATAGAGAAACGCTATCATTTGTATTGCGATTTACTCTGTAAGTCATTTTTGTGTTAGGATTATCTTTTGCTTTTGTTGGCATAACTGCCTTAGCAACACTTGTTACAGGGTCTAGTAATGTTGTTGCCATTGCTGCACCTCCAACTAATCCCAAACGTTTCAAAAATTCTCGTCTGTTTATACTATTTTTCTTTTCCATATATTATTATAATTATTCCTTTTATTCTACTGTGTTTCAGCATGTTGTTTCTGTGGCAGTAGCACCGAAAACAAAATACTAAGTAATAATATTCCTACAATAATCAGCAAAGATGCAATTACCGGAATATCAATATTTAACGGCTCACATTCAAGTATCATTTTTATACCTATGAATAACAACAACACACTCAATCCCACTTTCAAAAATCTAAACATCCTTATAATACTGCTTACCAAAAAGAACAAAGAACGCAAACCTAATATAGCAAAGACGTTAGAGAAAAAAACTATATATGGGTCTTTAGTAACCGAAAATATTGCTGGTATGCTATCCACGGCAAACAACACGTCTGTAAATTCAATTACGATTAAACAGAGCAATAGCGGAGTAACAAACTGCCTACCATCAATTTTTCTAACAAATGAATGGTCGGTTATTTCGTGAGTTATAGGAAAAATCCTTGAACACCATTTTACTATTGGGTTATTCTCAGGGTGTATTTCTTCTTTCTTATTCCGTTGAATGAACATTTTCACCCCCGAGTATAGAAGAAATACGCCAAAAATCAAAAGTACCCATTCGTATTTAGATATTAACGCTCCTGCAATAAAAATAAAAATAAATCGCATTGCCATCGCTCCCAATATTCCCCACATTAGCACCCGCTTATAATATTGTGCTGGAACCGCAAATGAAGAAAAAATCAATATCATAACAAAAATATTGTCTATACTCAACGAATACTCTATCAAATAACCTGTGAAATACTCTAACGTACTCTGCCGTCTATATTCATTCAACGCTACATCATAATCCATTGCGTCAATTTTAGCAGAGAGTGCTTTGCTGTGATATTTATGTACAACCTCGCTCAATGCCTGTTTATCTTCCACGCCATGCATCTGCTCACCTGCAAAACGAATTATCAAGCCAAAAGCACAAGCAAGCCCAATCCAAATAAGAGTTGTAAGCAATGCACGTTTAAAACTAACAACTTTGTCTTTCTTTTCAAATATTCCTAAATCCACAACGAGTAGCCCTAAAATAAGAACTACAAAACCAGACAAGAATAATATTTGTATCAAACCTGAATTATGCATAATCTATGTTTTAGGTTGCAAAGATATAAAAAAATGAAATAATAAAAAATAAATTAACAAAAAAATATTTCATTTATTTATTGTACAATAAAGATAGTGGGAGCAATAATCAAAACAAGGAGTTGATACTTTCTCCAACCCCTTGCTACATTCTATTATACCATTTGCTAACATTTTTGGAAATCTGCTTTTCCAACTCCACACACTGGACATACCCAATCGTCAGGTATATCTTCAAATTTAGTACCCGGTGCTATTCCACCATCTGGGTCGCCTACTGCAGGATTATAAATATATCCGCAAACGGTGCATTCGTAACTATCCATAATTTTTTAATTTTTATAGGTTAATAAACTTCTTTTAACTTTGCAAAAGTATAATATAAAATCAACATACCACCTTTTTTCTAAAATAAAAATTTAGAAAAATAGATAATTGCTAATCTTAAAACTCTATTTTGTAGTTTTGAATAAAGTCTATAGATTTATTTATTAAGGTATACATCACCTCATCATTCTCTATAAAATGAACACTCTTGCGATACTCTGCCACAAATTTCTCAATAATAGGCGAGGATTTCAAACCAGTTTGTTGTTTTCTAAAATCCAATGCCTGTGCAGCGTTAAACAACTCTATTGCTAACACTCTTTCAGTATTATTTACGACGCGAAAACACTTA
>ONOZ01000056.1 GCA_900319595.1 uncultured Bacteroidales bacterium
AAAGGTAGATGGCAAAGTATTTTGAAAGCATCTTATTGCGATTTCAACAAGGACGCTAATGGCGATAACGCACTAACGCAATTTGATTTATCCTATCAAAACTATGGCTTGGGTGTTATTTACAATCCAACCAAAAATGTGCGTATTAGTGCTTTTTATGATTGGTATATTAACGAAGAAAGCATTCGCCTTGCAGGGTTTAATAAACAACTTCCTAATGATGTACTAACTGTTCGTATGCAAGTAAGTTTTTAATAATAAACGAACAACAAAATATATAGACGTGGAGTGGTGTAGTCAAAAGATTACATCATTTCTTTTTTAATAATCTATTCAATTTTATAAAAAAATGATTGTTTGTTAATAAAATTTTCTTTAAATTTGCAATTCATAAATATTGAATGATAGAGTAATTAAAAAAAATAAAAGATATGAGAAGGAATATAGTAGCAGGTAATTGGAAAATGAATAAATTGTTTGCAGATGCAGATGATTTGGTAAATGCAATAGCAGAACAACTGCACAATTATGATACTTCTGACGTGGATATTGTTATTTGTCCTCCGTTTCCTTATTTGGAATTGGTTAGTGATGTAAGCGAAGATGGAGATTTCTTTACTGGAGCACAAGATGTTAGTAAATTTGAAAATGGTGCTTATACAGGAGAAGTTAGTGCGACCATGCTAAAAAGTCTTGGTGTAGATTATTGCATTGTTGGGCATAGTGAAAGAAGAAAGTATTTTAAAGAAACTAATCAAGATATTGCACAAAAAATTGATAGATTATTAAATGAAGATATTACCCCTATTGTTTGCGTTGGAGAGAGTTTAGACGAGAGAGAGGCTGGTAGATATTTAGAGGTTATTCGCTCTCAAGTTGAAGAAAGTATGTTCCATTTGACTGCAGACGATATGCAACGTTGTATTATTGCATACGAACCTGTTTGGGCAATAGGAACTGGACATACTGCGACAAAAGAGCAAGCACAAGAGGTACATGCTTTTATTCGTCAGTTGATTTGCGACAAATATAGCGATGATGTTGCACAGGAAGTATCAATTCTTTATGGTGGAAGTTGTAACCCTACAAATGCAAGGGAACTTTTTGAAATGGAAGATATTGATGGAGGATTGATTGGCGGTGCTTCGTTAAAACATAAAGATTTTATTGAAATTGCCTGCTCGTTTTAATTAGATGGATTACTATCAAGTTAATTTCTTTTTGAGTAATAAAGTAAAAGATTTTGAAGTAGATTTACTCAAAAATGATTTGGCACAAGCGGGTTTTGATTCCTTTGTAGATATTTTGGATAATAATTTTGAGGCGTATTGTCCATCTGAGGTGTTTTCGCAAGATAATATACAGATTGTTATAAACAATTCGCTTTTATCGGATAAGGATTCTGTAAGATATTCTATTAAATTTATAAAAGACGAAAATTGGAATAAAACTTGGGAAGAAACTTCTCCGAGTGTGCAGTTTGGTAATTTTTGTAACATAAGAAAATCTAATCAATCTTATAAACAAGTTACCTATGATATAATCATTAACCCCGAACAATCGTTTGGTACAGCCAATCACCCAACAACAGCCATGATTATAGAATATCTTTCTACTATAGACATGAAAGGTAAAAATGTTATGGATATGGGTTGTGGCACGGCAGTATTAGGAATCCTTTGTAAAAAGATGGGAGCAGATTATGTGGAATGTGTGGATATTGATAAATGGGCTTACAATAATGCTATATCCAATGCTCAAAGTAACAATGTAGATATTTGCGTTAAATTGGGGAGTAGTGAAGAAATGTCAGTAAATCATATTTTTGATGTGTTTTTAGCAAATATCAACTTGAATATTCTATTGGAAAACATACCATTTTATGCTCTCAAAATCAAAACAGGAGGACTTTTAATATTGAGTGGTTTTTTTGAAGACGACATAAATGAATTGGAAAATACAACAAAACAATATAATCTTACGTTTTATCATAAAGTAACCAAAAATAATTGGGCATTGTTGGTATTAAAAAAGATTTAGATTATGAAAAAGTATTGTGTAATAATAATTTGTTTGCTTGTTAGCATAATGGGATATTCGCAGAGATTCAAAAATTTTAGTGGCAATGTGGATACATATATTAATGAGTTAGATGAGTTATATAAGACAGACCAAAACATAAATAAGGAACAAAAAAAAGAATGGGAAGCAATAATTTATTCCTACGATAGTGTTTGGAATACTTTTAATGCACAACATAAAAGAGACGTTGTTAAATTATCGCAAACCATGATTAAGAAAAACATTCGTGCAAGGAATGGTTTTTATGATTTTCTTTTAACCCAAATTGCTTTTACCAAAAGTAACCAATCTGCCGAGAGTTATAACCAATGGTTGAAAGGAATGCAACAATATTTAGAGAAACATAATATCAAAATCTATAATCAAGCAATTGAGGCTACGTATAATCTTTTGGTTAATTATTCACTACACTATACTAAAACATCTAAATGGACTTTTGATGCAGCAACTCCATATGCTTTTCGCATAGATAACGAAAGAGGAGTGTATGCCGATTTTACTACTTCTATAAATCTTTCGTATGGAATTAGTAAAGATGATGGTATTATCTACAATACCAAAGGTAGAATGTATCTAATGGAAGATGTTTGGGAAGGAAAAGGTGGTACGGTGAATTGGGAGAGAAGTGGCTTATCGAAAGACCAAGTTTTTTGTCAATTGAATGATTATAAAGTGGCATTAAAAACTGCTGGCTTTACTGCCGATAGTGTCCAATTTACAAATAAAGAATATTTTTCTTATACTTTAGATGGTATTTTTACGGACAAGATTACGGAAAAAACTAATAAAGAATCTCGTTACCCAAAATTCACATCTTATAAGAAAACAGAATACATTAAGAACGTTTTTGACAATGTAGATTACATAGGAGGTTTTTCACAACAAGGAGGAGGCTTCTTTGGTACGGGAAGTAAAAAAGAACCCGCACGATTAGTTTTTTATAAAGAAGGTGATGTGTTTATGGTTGCCAAAGCAATTGAGCATCCTTTTAGTAGAGAAGGTATAATGAGCGAGGATTGTCAAGTTACTTTTTATGTTAATAAGAAAGGTAACGAAAAAGATAGTATTTATCATCCTGGTACAAAAATGAATTACAATAAAAATTCTCATGTTATTTTATGTACAGATACTAAAAAGGGTATTACATCTTCGCCTTGGATAGATTCGTACCATCAGATAGAAATTTATACAGAGGCTGTATATACAGGATTGGACGAACACAAAATAGAGTTTTCTTCTGTTCGAGGTCCATCTCAAAATGCCTTTGCTACAATAGAAAGTATGTCTTATTATTCCGATGCTCGTTGGTATAAACTGCAGGGTATTGATGAAACTTCACCGTTATCGCGTATTCGTTCCTATTGTAACCAAATGGGAAAACGTGAAGTTACTGTTAAAGGACTTGCAGAATATACGGGATTGGATTTTACTCAATGTAAATTGATGCTTATGAATTTGTCTTTGGGTGGTTTTGTAACTTATGAATCTTATAGAGAAACTGCTATAGTTAAAGATAAACTTTATGATTATATATTGAATAATAACAAACGCAAAGACTATGATGCAATCCGTATGCAATCAACTACAACGGGAGGAGAGGCTAATGCTGTCCTTAATATATATGATATGGACCTAAGATTGAATGGTATCGAACCTTTTACTGTATCGGACTCACACAATGTTAGAATTATACCAAAAGATGGTCATATAGTTATGCTCAAAAATAGAAGTTTTACTTTTGATGGTTCTGTAGCAGCGGGTAGATTTCGTATGAGTGGCAGTAATTGTAAATTTGATTATGAAAATTTTACTTTAGATTTGCCTAATAGCGATTCTTTATCATTTTTTGTGCCATCTTTTCAAGATACTAACACACTTGTAAAAATTCAAACTCCTATTCGCAAACTTGAATGTCAATTAGTAATAGATAAACCTGATAATAAAGCAAGTATAAAGAAAATTGATGGTTACCCGATGCTATCTTCTCTAAAAAACTCATATGTATATTACAATAATCCAAAAATTCAAGGTGGTGTTTATGATACCTCTAGTTTTTATTATGAATTAGAGCCATTTGTTATTAGAAATATGTTTAGTTTTAAAACTGCTGATATTGTCTTAAAAGGTATTTTGCACAGTGCAGATATATTCAACCCACTCAAAGAGCCACTTGTAGTTATGCAGGACTATTCATTAGGTTTTAAGATGGATATTGATAATAATGGTTTGGTAGCATATGGAGGTAAAGCAAAGTATTATAATAGTATAGACTTGTCTTGCAATGGTTTATTAGGAACAGGACGTTGGGAGTTTGGTTCTTCCCGGAGTGAAAGCAAGATGTTTGTATTTCACCCCGATAGTATGTTTTGCGAAACAACAAAATTTTCTTATGATAACCCACAAGTCAATGTTGCAAAAACTAATGAATATTACTATAAGCAACAAAATTATATGATTGTTGAGCAAACAGCAGAGGCATTCAATATGTATGCAAGTAATCAATCAATACAAAGTGGTTACTTACGTGTCTATCCTAATGCTTTGACTGGTAGTGGCGAGAATAAGACAAACGAGATGATTGTTAAAAGTGATTTGATAAAATATATGCCAGATTCATTCACTTCAGATAGTGCAGATTTTACTCTTATGGCATTAGATGGAAGTAGTGTTGCTTTTCATGCAAAAGATGTCAAAGCAAATGTCAACTATACATCAAAACAAGGTGCTTTTACGACAAAACAAGGACTTCAACAGAATGATTTGCCATATTTACAATATGTTTGTCAAGTTGATAAATTTACTTGGGATATGGACAAGAAACTTCTTTCACTTCAAAACTCTTCCTCTGTTACAGATGGAGGAATGGCAAATAAGAATTTGAAAGAAATAATAGATTTACCGCAACCAGGTACAATTTTTACTTCAACTCACCCTGCACAAGACTCACTTACATTCAATAGTGTCAATGCAAAATTAAATTTGAATACAAACGAATTGACTGCAGACGGAGTTTATATGATTAAGAGTGCAGATGCTGCTATTCGTCCATCAAATCATAGAATTATTTTACACCCGGGGGCAAATATGGACACAATAGAAAAGGCAGACATTGTATTTAATACTGATACTAAGTTACATAGTGTTAAAAATGCACGAGTTCATATTTTGAGTAGCAAACTTTATTCGGCTAATGGTTATATAGATTATAAGGATATGGACGGAAAAATTACTGAAGTATTCTTTCAAGAAATAACTTCAGCAACCGGATATTCTGTTGGTTATGCAAAAATTGAGAAAACAGAACCATTAAACTTAAATACTGCTTTTAAGTTTTATGGACAATTAATGGTAACTGCACCAGATTCTATCATGAGTTTTGATGGAGGAGTAACTTTAGCAATGAATTGTAATAAGGGCAAAGAGAGTCCTTGGTTAAAATTCTCCTCGCGTCTTGATGCAGACAATATATATATACCTATTTCTGAGGCTCCTGTGGACGTTGATGGCAATAGAATAACTACTTCTATATTATTTAATGAAACTTCCTTAAAACCACAAATCTCATTCTTTACTGCAGACAAAGAAGCCGACAATGTCTTTATTAAAGGACTGGGGTTCTTAACTTATGATAGTAAAAGTAAAGAATATCGTATTGCGTCCAAAGAAAAATTGGAAGACATGCAGAATGTGGTAGGCGATTATTTGAGTATATCAACTTCCTCTTGTAATGCACAAGGACAGGGCGAAATAAAACTTGGAATACCATTGGGAAGTGTTGTATCTACTGAGAATTATGGACAAATAAAAGCCAATGCAGATGGCGAAAG
>ONOZ01000079.1 GCA_900319595.1 uncultured Bacteroidales bacterium
AATCTATAAATGGACTTGCAAAACAAAAGATTTCTGCCATTATGTCAGGTTTTGTTTTATGGCATAATGTTTGAAATGAAGTGTTTTGGTAAATTAGAGAATAATAATCAATAAAATATAAGACAATGAAAGGCAAAATAAACGTAAAAACGGAAAATATCTTTCCTGTTATCAAAAAATTTCTTTATTCCGACCATGAAATTTTTCTTAGAGAAATAGTTAGTAACGCCGTTGATGCTACTCAAAAACTTAAAACTCTATCTTCTTTGGGTGAAGCAAAAGGAGAGTTAGGCGATTTGACTATTGACGTTAAGATAGACAAAGACAATAAAACTCTACACGTTATTGACCGAGGTATAGGTATGACTAAAGATGAGGTTGAGAAATATATAACTCAGATTGCCTTTTCTGGTGCAGAGGAATTCTTGGAAAAATTCAAAGGTAAGAGTGAAGCCGATGTTAATCAATTGATTGGACATTTTGGATTGGGATTTTTCTCGTCCTTTATGGTAAGTGATAAAGTTGAAATCTTTACTAAATCTTTCAAAGATGAGAAAGGTGTTCATTGGACTTGCGATGGGGATACGGAATATTCTATAGAAGAATATGATAAGACAGAACGTGGCACTGAAATAGTAATGCATATAACTGAGGAGTGCAAAGATTTCTTGGAAGAGTACAAGATATTAGAACTTTTGAAGAAATACTGCAAGTTTATGCCTGTTGCAATTCGTTTTGGCAAAGAAAAAAGTTGGGAAGACTCTTCTACAGAAAAGGATAAGGAAGGAAATCCTAAGCGTGTGGAAGTAGAGAAAGATAGAATTATAAATAACACTGAGCCTTTGTGGAAAAAATCTCCTACTGAGTTAAAAGATGAGGATTATAACAAATTCTTCCACGAACTTTATCCAATGAATTTTGATGAACCTTTATTCCATATTCATCTTAACGTAGATTATCCTTTTAACTTGACAGGTGTATTATATTTTCCAAAGGTTAAGAAAAATATTGACCCGACACAAGACAAGATACAGTTATATTGCAATCAGGTTTTCGTAACTGACAGCGTTGAAGGTGTTGTTCCTCAATATATGATGTTACTTCGCGGAATTTTGGATTCTCCTGACATTCCTCTAAACGTATCTCGTTCTTATCTTCAAAGTGATAACAATGTAAAAAAGATTTCTTCTCATATTAGTAAGAAAGTTGCAGAAAAATTAGAGGCAATTTCTACTAAACAACACGAAGATTTTCTTAATAAATGGGACGATTTGAAAGTCTTTATAGAATATGGTATGCTTTCTGACGAAAAATTCTATGACAGAATGAAAAATATTTACGTCTTCAAGAATACCCAAAAAGAATTCTACACGTTTGAGGATTATAAAAAGAAAATCTCTGCACTACAAACTGACAAAGATGGCAATATAATCATACTTTACGCTCAAAATGCTGATGAGCAATACGCTTATATTCAAGCAGCAAAAGACAAAGGTTATGATGTATTGTTGATGGATGGCATATTGGATTCTCATTTCATCAATATGATGGAACAAAAGAATGAAAAAATTAGATTTACTCGCATAGACTCTGATGTAATAGGCAAGTTGATTCAAAAAGACGAGAAAATACCTTCAAAATTATCTGAAGACGAG
This sequence comes from uncultured Bacteroidales bacterium, assembly GCA_900319595.1. Lineage (GTDB taxonomy): Bacteria > Bacteroidota > Bacteroidia > Bacteroidales > P3 > Scybalousia_A. The sequence continues at coordinate 1,656 of ONOZ01000079.1, forward strand.
ACAAAGAAGGTGCAAGAGATGATGGAGGCTTTGGTAGATAAGAAAATATTCACTATACAAACAGAATCTTTGGACGAATCATCTGCTCCTATCACTGTAACACAAAACGAATTTATGCGAAGAATGAAAGAGATGAGCGAACTTGGTGGTGGCGGCATGTATGGTCTGTACGGTGATATGCCTGAAAGTTACAACCTTGTGATAAATACAAATCACCCAATCATATATAACATTCTACAATCCACAGATACGGCAAAGCAAACCGAAACACTATCTCAGTTAAAGGACCTTGCGTTGCTTTCTCAGGGGCTTTTGAAAGGAGAAGCGTTAGATACGTTCATCAAACGTTCAACTAAAATCATTGAGTAGTAAATTAGCAACATATATATGTAAGAGCGAACAATCCAAATTCGCTCTTATATTTTTCTGCTATTTTTATAAATTGATTTACATATATTTATAAAAAATTTGTTTTCAATTTATTGTATGCTATAATTTATTGTTGTAATTTTGCAACAATTTTGAATGGAGTAACAAAACAATAAATAATTATGAATATTATACAGACGATAATAATTGCAATAGTTGAAGGATTAACAGAGTTTTTGCCTGTATCTTCCACCGGTCATATGATTTTGACACAAGGTATTATGGGAGTCAAAAGTGATGATTTTGTCAAAATGTTTACAGTCTGCATTCAGTTTGGTGCTATTTTGTCCGTTATATTTATATATTGGAAACGTTTTTTTCAAACTTGGGAGTTTTATTGGAAACTTCTTGTCGCTTTTATACCTGCTGCTATACTTGGATTCCTCTTTTCAGATACGATTGATTCGCTTTTGGAAAATCCTACCGTTGTTGCTGTTATGCTTGTTATAGGAGGAGTATTTATGCTATTTATTGATAAAATTTTTAATAAACCACAAGATGACCAAACAATAACTTATAAAAAGAGTTTCATTATTGGGCTGTGTCAATGTATAGCAATGATTCCAGGAGTTAGTCGTTCAATGGCAACAATAGTCGGGGGAATGAGTCAAAAACTTAATAGAAAAACGGCAGCAGAGTTTTCTTTCTTTTTAGCAGTACCAACGATGGCAGCAGCAAGTGGCTATAAAGTATTGAAACTTCTTTTAGACGAACAGGGTAGGGTTTTACTTACCTCAAATATTGGAGTATTGGTATTGGGTAATATAGTTGCGTTTGTAGTTGCAATTTTAGCAATAAAATTTTTTATATCTTTTTTGACAAAATACGGCTTCAAGGCCTTTGGTTATTATCGTATAGTGGTAGGTTGTGTGATACTTGTATTGATGTTATTTGGAATGGATTTTTCCATAGCAATGGAGTAGAGGAATATGTTAGATATAAAAGAAGGACGTTATTTTCTTGTGGATAAACCTTACACTTGGACTTCTTTTCAAGTGGTAAAGAAACTTAAGATTGCTATAAGAAAACTGACAGGTGAAAAAAAATTCAAAATAGGACACGCAGGGACACTAGATCCACTTGCTACAGGTTTATTAGTTGTTTGTCTTGGAAGATGGACTAAAAAAATTGAAACTTTTCAAGCATTGGAGAAAGTCTATACAGGTTCCTTTCACATAGGAGCGACAACAAAAAGTTTTGATATGGAACATGAGGAAGATAAAACTTATCCAACAAACCACATTACAGAAAAACTTATTTTAGATGTTGCAAATAGTTTTATTGGAGAGCAAGAGCAAATCCCTCCTATGTATTCTGCATTAAAGATTGGTGGAAAGCGTCTTTTTTCATATGCCCGAGAGAACGCTAATTCTACATCAAAGACAAGCAAAGATGAGAATGAGCAGATTGATAATGAGTTAGAAAAAATTGAAAACGAGATAAAACCTCGCAAAGTTAATATATATGATTTTGAAATTACAAAAATAGATATGCCAGAAGTGTATTTCAAGATTCGTTGCTCAAAAGGAACATATATTCGTTCAATAGCACGGGATTTTGGAGAGAAATTAAATTCTGGAGCATATCTTTCCTCTTTGCGACGAGAGAGTATTGGCGAATATGATGTAAAAGACGCTCTCACACCAGAGGATTGGGAAAAAGAAATTCTTATACAAAATATGTAACATATAATATATAGTTGAAAAATACACATATAGTAAAAATGACTTTGAAAGAAATTTTTAATAAAAAACCGATTAGAATTATTAAAGACATATTTGTTTATGGCTTCGCTTTGTTTGGTTTAGGAATTTTCGGAGCATGGGCAATCTATGAGTTAGGTTTGACAAACAATAGAGGTTTAGTGGATAAAAATAACCGCTATCTTGCGACTATAAATGATAATCAAGAGGTTAGTAAGCAAGATACAACAGATAGATTTGTAATGCAAAACTATATTAAGTTACTAACTTTGGGTCGGTTGTATCCTCACAACGCAAAATTGATAATTGATGGACTTCGT
>ONOZ01000171.1 GCA_900319595.1 uncultured Bacteroidales bacterium
ATAGCATCGTAATTATCATATTTAGGATATTCTTCGGGCGAATATTTTTTATATAATATCAATTTCTCGTGTCGTTTAACTATGTCCAAATTAGTAAACCACACAACACCTGACACTCTTATCATTCCCTCTTTGTGATTTGAGGCTGTGGCGTAATCTTCATATGAATTATTTATAAAATGTGCCGCTCCACCCTTAAAACCATAACCTAACCATATTTTGTTTTCTTTAATCAACGGAAAAACTTCTCTATACGTTAAAGCGTTTTGATGACCTACGATTATGAATTTTTTATTATATTTTATCAATTGAGCAATATATTCTCTAAATAGACTAAATGGTGGGTTCGTAACAACTATATCTGCCTCTTTTAGTAGCTCAATACATTCCTCACTTCTAAAATCTCCGTCTCCTTTCAAATATTTAACCCCTATTTCTTCCACATCTGGAACTTTATTGCCGTTCGTGTCTCCGAAATATTCCAAATATATCGCCCGTTCTGAGGAATTGGTAGAAAATAAATCCATATTTTGATTTTTATAACAAGTGGTAATCAACTTTTTAAGTCCCAACATTTCAAAATTCAGAGCAAAGTAACGAAAGAAATTGCTTACTCTCGGGTCATCACAATTACATAAAATAGTTTTGCCTTTAAAATGTTCCCTATAATGTTTTAATTCGTTCTCAATATCTGATAATTGAGTATAAAATTCATCTCTTTTTTGTCTGTTTGCCTTATGCAAATTTTCATTTCCTGCCATGATTGATAGTTTTTGTGCATCACTATCAATCACATAAGGAATAAAAATAAAGAGGTGCAAACATCTTTATTCGCAGTCACGGTTAAGCCTAGCAACGAAACCTTTCAAACCTACAAAGAGCCTACACCCGAAGGTGCAAATACAAGCAAAAGGTTTGATTTTCTAGCTTAACTTAATTTAACTGCCTTATTCCGACTTTCAAAATTAGTTTGCTAGGCTTATTCTGACTGCGAAATAATAGTTAATGCTACGTTATTTCTCCGATAACTATTTCGGATTGGTTGCAAATATACAACAATTTTTGAAAATAGCAAATATGGAAACTAAATTATATAAACGTAATACAAAATATTCATTGAAATTTATTGCCAATATATAAAAAAGTAGTACTTTTGCAAATTCTTTTAAGGGGGTAGGGTACAATAAAAATACCTTATATTCTTTAAAGGAAAAATAACAAACATTAACATAATTTATTAACAAAATAAAAGAAAATATAATAAACAACATGTCAACACCAACACAACAGTTTATTCAGGGATTAAAGACAAAAAAATTTATTTCGTTTGCCATTTCCTGTTTAGTAACACTTATTATCTGGAATTTGCCGTTAAATGCTTTTGGAATAGAAGGTTTAACCGAAATTCATAGAAGAATTATAGCCGTATTTGCTTTTGCAATATTATGCTGGATAACCGAGTGCATACCAGCTTGGGCTACTTCGGTATCTGTTATAGGTATTTTATTATTTGCTACCTCTGACAGTGCATTAGCATTTATGACTTCGGGTTATGAGAAAACGGATTTGCTTTCTTATAAATCTCTTTTGGCAACATTTGCAGACCCTATTGTAATTTTGTTTTTGGGTGGGTTTATTCTTGCAGAAGCTGCCTCAAAAACAGGTTTGGATGTGGTTTTTGCACGTACGCTTTTAAAACCTTTTGGACAAAAAAGTGAAATAGTACTATTAGGTTTTTTGTTGGTTACAGGCGTTTTCTCTATGTTTGTTTCCAATACTGCAACGGCAGCAATGATGCTAACGTTTCTTGCTCCTGTTTTTAAAGCGTTGCCATCTGATGGAAAGGGACGTATTGCTTTAACGCTGGCTATTCCTGTTGCTGCAAATATTGGAGGTATAGGTTCGCCAATAGGTACTCCTCCTAATATGATTGCACTAAAATATTTGAACGATCCTGAGGGTTTGAATTTAAATATTGGTTTTGGTCAATGGATGTTAGTTATGTTACCTTACGCTATACTATTATTATTGATAGGTTGGTTTCTTTTGAAAAAAATGTTTCCTTTCAAAGCCAAGACTATAGATTTGAGAATAGAGGGTGAATTAAAAAAAGATTGGAGAACAGTTGTTGTTGCTATAACATTCATAGTTACAGTATTATTATGGTTACTTGATAGAGTTACAGGAGTTAATTCTAATGTGGTTGCGATGCTTCCTATAGCAGTGTTTGCAATTACTGGTGTAATCAAGGCAAGTGATTTGAAAGGATTAAGTTGGGACGTATTATGGATGGTAGCTGGAGGTTTCGCATTAGGGTTGGCTTTAAACTCTTCGGGATTGGCAGAGAAGATGATTAGCAGTGTTCCATTTGGTTCATTCTCCCCAATAGCAATTCTTATTATTTCAGGTTTGATTTGCTATATACTTTCAAACTTTATATCAAATACGGCAACGGCAGCCCTTTTGGTTCCAATACTTGCACTTGTTGCCAAAGGTATGGGCGATAGTATTAACGGCATTGGTGGAGTTGCTACAATATTGATAGGAGTTGCAATTAGTGCTTCTTGTGCAATGTGTTTGCCAATCTCTACCCCTCCTAACGCTATCGCATATTCTACCGGTCTTGTGGAGCAAAAGCAAATGCTTCGCATAGGTTTGTTGATGGGTATTATAGGAATGGTATTTGGATATGGCTTATTGATTCTATTGGGTCAGTTTGGATATTTTTAATAAATGAAGTATATGGAGTAAAGAGTGTTTTCTTCATATAAAGATTATTTAAAAACTATGCGGTGTAGGTTGTTATTACACCGCATAGTTTTTAGGTAAAGCAAAAAATGTAAAAGATAGAAATTATTTATATTAAGCACATACAAAAATAATAATTACTTTTTTGTTCCTACCCTTTATAAATTTTTATATTTATCAACATTGTATCGTTTGTAGCCGAACTTTTCAAAATCTTCTGTTTTAGTTTGCAAAGTCTCAGTTTCTTCTTCCGCCTCGGTTAAAAAGTTTTTATACTTACTAACATTTATTCTATTTTTTGCCAGCGGACTTTCATTGATAGGACTGTGCGTTGTTTGAGTTATATCACTTATTTCTTTCATTCTTCGCTCTAAGAATCTTTTACCTTGCTTCATTCTACGGATATAAGTTCTTACAGCAATTGCAAAAGTCAAAGCTAAAACAACTATAATAAATATCATAATAGTATTTTCTATAAAGAAACGGCGATAGGAAGAACTCTCTAATAGACGACCTTTCATAAAAGTAACATTTGCGACAAATAGTATGCCAAGTATGATTAGCGGGATACTGTTTATTCTTTCTCTATTCTGTTCCTCTATTTTGTTTTGCTCTATTCCCTTGTATGTTCTCATAAAAGGATAACACATAAAAAATACTATCATTATCATTAACAAAAATAGGCACAAAATTTCGTTTCGTGGCAAAAGGGGAAGATTCCATATAACCAAGAGGATACTACCAAATAATGTTGGGAAGAATACATTTGATGCTAAGTTATCAAATCGTTCTCTAATATATGGATTAAATAATCTTTTGATTTCACGAGACATTGCTATAAAAAAGTATGCAGTCATAAGAAAACTTAAAGCAATAAAAAGAAAACGCAACGCCATACTCGGATAGGTTATTCGCATAAAATCGGTAACAAGATTCCAACTCCAAAGATTGAATAAGTGTCCAAAGATAAAATTACCATTAACCCTAATTATGACACATATAATAATCCAAAACAGAAGTCTGCGTATATGCAAACGATCTGAATTCCATTTGATTAGAAATATTAATGCAATTATTGCAAGAACGGTAGTAAATATAAATGGTGTTAAGAAAATATTATAAACATTGTCTGCACTTCCCCATATATCTTTATCGCTCGATGCAGTGTTTACACTATTGAAATCTATAAAACTATTATAAATATTCATTTTTACCCCAAGCGAGAACGCAGGCAAAATAGTAAAAAATTGTGCCACCCAGAAAACACCTACCCATGCTAAAACAAATAACACTGTATTATTCACCAAAGCAGGAATATCCCATTTTGCATTTCTTACTTTGGTTTTCAAAATATGAAAATAGTTCATTATTGTATTTATTTTTAGTGTTTTACATAAAAAAATGTCCGCTCCTTTTCTTGTAAGTCCTGAATTTTTTGAACTTCCTTTGCAATCAAAATAAAAATCTCTAAATTATTCCTTTGCAACCATTTGATGCCGTCTATATCTTTTTTGCACGCAGCAGTAAAATAGATAAGGAAATCGTCTTTAGTATCGTTTATCCACTTTTGTGCATCAGCATGTCCATCAACGGCAATCGTAATTATTGCAATTGCCTCAAACTTATTGTCAAATAGCCAATGCAGAGCCTGTTCGTCCCCACGTACTACATTACTCCATGCCGCCAATTCAGGATATCCGTTATTTGCAAGGAATTTGAAGAATTTTTTATCTCCTTTCAATGCCTGTAACAAAGCCATTAGGATCTTTATGTCGTAATGTAAAAACGTTTTCATTTGCAAAGTTATAATATTATCTTAATTTTGCTCCAATTTTACTTTCCAAAGTTTTGACAATTTTATCAACAGTTGCCTCTATTTGCTTATCGGTAAGAGTGTTCTGTTCATCTTGAAGCACAATACTAATTGCATATTGTTTTTTACCTAATTCTTGCAGTTTATCATATACATCAAACAGAGAAACTTGCTTAATAAGCTTTTTATCGCTTTCTTTGACAACCTGTTCTATATTTTCAAAAGTCGTATCCTTGTCAACAACCAATGCTAAATCTCTTTTGACAGCTGGAAACTTGGAAATATTCTTGTAAGTAACCTCGTTCTTTGGCAACATCTTCATTATAGTATCCCAATTCAAATCAGCATAGAATACGTCTTGCTTTATATCAAACTTCTTTCTTAACTTGCTTTCCACATATCCTAACGTAGCAATGATTTTTTTGCTTTCTTTATTGATAAGTGCTAAACCCTGAGATAGATATGTAACTTCGCTATTTTTTTGTATAATATTATCAAGGTTAATTCTCAAACGCTGTAAAATCAGCATAACAATATTTTTCAGATAGAAGAAGTCTGTATCTTGAGGTTTGCCTTGCCAAGACAAATTGCATAATTTACCTGTAACAAACAAAGAAAGATGCTTTTCTTCTTTGATACGCTTTTCAACAGTCAAAGATTCTGGTGCACCAATATTCCAATTATAACAATTGCCAAATTCAAAAGTTTTTAAGTTATTAGTCTTACGGTTGATATTATATGCAAGAACTTCTAAACCAGAATAAAGAAGACTCTGACGCATGACATTCAAATCGGTCGATAACGGATTAACAATTTTTATACCTTTTTCTATTGGATAGTCGTCGTTATCCTCATAATATGCTCCAGCAGTTAAAGAGTTATTCATGGTTTCATTGAATCCGTTTGCAGCTAAAAAGGAAGTAATTGTGTATTGAATTTTTTCTTTATCAGGTTTAGTATTATAGGACAAAGAACTTTTGATACCTTGCGGAAATTCAATATTATTATACCCATAGATACGCAAAATTTCCTCTACTAAATCGCATGGACGTGTAACATCTACTTTATTTGTTGGGATATGTGCAACCAAATGAGTATCGTCAAAAACAGATGTTTCTATATTAAGTCCATTAAGTATCTTTTTTATTTTATCTCTTTCAATTTGCTTCCCAACGATAGAGTCAAGGTATTCAAACGATAAATCTATGGTCGCTTTTTCTACCTTTTTAGGATAAACGTCTTGAATTTCACTTGTAATCCTACCACCCGCTATTTCTTTAATAAGTAATGCGGCACGTTTTAAAGCATATATGCAAATATTCGGGTCAGCACCCCTTTCATATCTAAATGATGCGTCTGTACTTAACTGATGATATTTTGCCCCTTTACGTATAACTATTGGATTGAAATAGGCACTTTCTAAAAATATATTAGTCGTCGTGTCCTTAACACCACTATCTTCGCCACCAAATATTCCTCCCATACACATAGGTTCATTTGCATTGCAGACTATTGCTTCTTTGCCGTTAAGTTTTCTTTCTATACCATCAAGAGTTACGAATTTTGTTCCCTCTGGCAGTGTTCTGACGTTTATTTCGTTGCCTTTTACTTTACTTAAATCAAAAGCATGTAAAGGTTGTCCTGTTTCCATCAGCACAAAGTTAGTAATATCTACAATATTATTTATACTTCTTATTCCAATTGCAGATAAACGCTCTTTTAACCACTTAGGACTTTCACCAACTTTCACACCAGAGATAGTCAAACCTGCATATCTGCCACACAGTTTTTCATCTATTTTTATTGTTATATTATTTTCAATGCTATCAACAGCAAAATTATCAACGTTAGGTATCAATAAATCTATTTTTTCATCCTTTTGAGTAGCAAGGATTGCAACCAAATCTCTACCGACTCCTAAATGTGATGTAGCATCTGAGCGATTAGCCGTTAATCCTATTTCTAAAATAGCATCTTCGCTCAAATGAAAATATTCGCTTGCCTTTGTTCCAACAACGCCATTTTCCAAAACCATGATTCCATCGTGATTATTGCTCAATTGCAACTCTTTTTCTGAACAAATCATACCTTCGGAAACCTCACCTCTTAGTTTAGATTTTTTTATTTCAAAACACTCATCTCCATCATATACTTTAGCTCCAATAGTAGCTACTACAACCGTTTGCCCTGCTGCAACATTAGGGGCACCACATACAATGTGCAAAGGTTCTGGTTCTCCAACATCAACAGTTGTAATATGTAGATGGTCGCTATTAGGATGAGCCTCACATGTTAGGACCTTACCAATTATATACTTATCTAACCCTCCTTTAATACTCTCAACCTTGTCCAATCCTTCCACTTCCAACCCAGCAAATGTCAAAAGGTTGGCAACCTCTTCAGCACTATATTGTGTAGGTACGTATTGTTTAAGCCAATTATACGATATTTTCATTTCCTATTCTTATTTTATTTAACTAATTCTAACTCTTCAATCAAATTGTTTGCTTCTAAATACTTGTCAATTATCAAAAGACAATATCTAACATCCAAAGTAATATTGCGGCATAAATCTTTATCGTAAAGAATGTCGCTCATGGTTCCTTCCCAATTTCTATCAAAGTTTAATCCTATCAAATTGCCATCAGCATCCATGACAGGAGAACCGCTATTGCCTCCCGTGGTATGATTAGTAGCAATGAAAGCAACCCTATCGCCGTATGGAGCCATATCGTTATTATAATAGATATCTTTTAATTTCTTTTCCACCACGTAATCGTAAATATTAGGGTCTTCTTTTTCCATAATACCTGCTATGGTTGTATAATGTCTATAAGTAACCCCGTTCCTAGGCTTGAATGGTGCAATATTGCCATACGTAACTCTCAATGTTAGGTTTGCATCTGGGAAAATACCGTTATTCATTGACACGTCCTGGGATTGTTTATTCCTATTGTAATCGTCTAAATAGTTTTTAGTATTTATCCTATACAAACTATCTAACTTACTATTGTTTTGAGCAAGTTGCTCTTGGGTAGAGTTTATATATTGCCCCAAAATCGGCGAAAGTAACTCAATGGCAGAATCTTTAAATAACTTTTTATAATTTGTTCGTTTGTAATCTTTCAAAAGTTTTTTGATTTTATTAGGATTATTCAATATGCTTGATTGATAGATATTTGCAAAATAATCTTCTACAGAAGTTTGTTTTATTTTGGTTCTCAAAAAAGTATAATTATCTTTTGCAAAATCATTATAAAATATGGTCATAGTGCGAACAAATATCATACTATCAACTTTTCTGTGAGAGGAAAAATCATTATCATAGTACGCACTAAGGTAATTGTATAACTTGTCTATCTCTATCTGCAAAGTTTCATCTGTCGTTGCCTCATTCCAAGATAAGTCTATCAAAGAAAGCAATCGTCTTGTGTGGAGCATAAAATCACTTGACAAAACTGCCTCTCCAATATACAATTGCTCCATTTTATATTTGCGATTTTCATCATAAAGTCGTTTGAATTGAGGCATCAATGGGTTATTTACTTCCTGCTGTTGCTTTTTCTGTATGGCGTTTAGAAATTTCAACCCCTTTACTTCGCCTTGCCATTTTTTCCAACCATTAGCAATTGAAGCCACCTCTGAAGCATAGCGTAATCTTTTGGCAGCAGATTCCTCTTGAGCGTCTTTATAAACATTTAACCTTTCTGTTCTTAGTTTTATTCTTGCGGGGTCTTCTAAATTCTGTATGTCTTCAACGGCATATGATGTTAAAAACTGCTGTGTAGTACCCGGATAACCCATAACAAAAGTAAAATCGCCTTCTTGTTTATCTTTTAAAGAAATTTTTAAATACTTTTTAGGTTTATAGGGTTTATTATTTTTGTTATATTCTGCTGGCTCGTTATTTTCATCTACATAAACACGGAAAACAGAAAAGTCGCCGGTATGACGAGGCCACATCCAATTGTCAGTATCACCACCAAATTTGCCTATATTAGATGGAGGAGCAGCCACAAGTCTAACGTCCTTATATATTTTATTTACATACAACATATATTGATTACCATAATACAACGCTTTTACGTATCCGCTAAGATTTGTTCCTTTTGTGGCGTTATCAACAATGTTTTTAATATTTTCATTTATTTTGCTTTTTCTTTCTTTTTCTGTTATAGAAGATGTAACTCCTTTCAAAACCTCATCTGTTACGTCTTTCATGTATTGAAGTAAGGTAACCGTCAGTCCGGGACAAGGTAATTCTTCTTCAAGTGTTTTTGCAGCAAACCCATTTGTAAGATAGTCATGCTCAACTGTGGAGTGTTTCACAATTTCACCATATCCGCAATGATGATTGGTAAATAACAAACCTTTTTCACTCACAAATTCACCTGTACAACCTCTACCAAATAACACAACTGCGTCTTTGATACTTGCATTTTGTTCATCGTAAATCTCTTTGGTAGAGATACGCATACCCTTTGTACGCATATCTTTTTGATTCTTATCCAACTCACTTGGAAGCCACATACCGCCCTGTGCAAATGAACTTATATTGCAACAAATGGCAGAGATAAAAAACGTAAATAATATAATACTTTTTTGCATAGTAATAAAAGTTAATTATTAACAACGTGCAAATTTACAAAAATTTCTTTTATTGGCAACAACAAAAGGTGCGAAGTTTTTGTTGCTCCACACCTTTTCATTTTTTTATTATAT
>ONOZ01000055.1 GCA_900319595.1 uncultured Bacteroidales bacterium
TCACCAGAGCCAAAAACAGTTGAAAACTTTAAATTGTTAAGGTCGGTTGAAAACTTCGCAACAAATTGTCCGCTATTTGGTATTGCATAATTTGCGTTGTAGATTAGTGTAGAACCGTATGCTTTTGTTTGTCCGAAAATATATGGATTTGACTCTTTGTCCAAACGTATAAAGAACGCTTGGTCATATTCATTAGAGCCAAAAAAAGTTGAATATTCTAAAAAACTGCCATCAGGAGATAAGCCACAAAGGAAAGCATCTGTTGTGCCACCTTGAAAATTAGTTTTGTAAGCATTTGGAGTTGTTGGAAAATTTTCCGAAGTCGTGCCCCCACAAACAAAGACTCGTTGCATAGAGTCCAAATCTAAAGAATAGGCTGCTTGTTCCTTACTGCCTCCAATAAAAGTGGAGTAAATCATAGACGTTAGAGATTTGTCCATTTTAAAAACTATTGCACTTTGATTGCCTTGAAAACTGGTTTGGTAGGAGTTTGTTGTAGTAGGAAAGTCTTTTGAAAAAGTACAACTTGCTATATAGACATTATTATCATTATCTGTTACAACTTCTCCTCTTGCACAGTCGCCAAAATTCGCATAAAGGCTATCATTACCATCATAAAGTGTTCTACTATCGTCTTCGTAATGAGGTTTGAAGTTAAAACCATCATTTTCACTGCCTCCAACAAAAGTACTTGCCAACAAATCTGTTCCTTTTGAATTCAGAGTAGCAATAAATATGTCAATACCATCGGCAAATAGCAATGATTGTTCATAATTCAAGTATTCACCACCTGCTAATTGGTTTTGAAAAGCATTGTCTGTAATAGGAAAATCACCGCTTCCTGTTGTACCAAAGATAACAATTTCATTATTATTGTTAATTGTCATAGAATGAGGCATTTCACAATATGTACCACCCAAGAAAGTAGAAAAAATCATATTTTCCCCATTCTTATCATACTTTGTTATGACACAATCCCAATTATCCGAATAAGTACTATCATAACTACCCTCAGTTAAAGGATATTCATCTCCTCTAACAATTCCGCCACTGATAATGAGTCCATTTCTGTCATAACAAGACGTCATTCCCCAGTTATCAGAATGTGCCCCAGAGTATGTAGAAATTTCTAACGAAGGGTCAATAATTAAAACTTTTTCTTTATCATACTTTTCAATCCGATAAGACACTAAAAAGCCCTCACGAGTGCGTTCTATCAAGTACTCCGCTGGAATTTGTACGACATTATTGTTTTCTTTTTGATATACAAACAATTCTTTTTCCTCAATGTTACCATTAAAGGTTTCTATTATCAAGTTATTTCCCTTTATACTAATATACTTTACACCCTTGTATAATGTTTTTATAATTTTCGTATCACCATTTGGATGGACAATATACGAATGTTTCATAAATTTACCCTCAGACGATATTTCCCAATCCACATTTGAATATACATTTTTATAAGTTACAGTTTGGTAGGCGGGAACATTACTTTTCCATTTTTCGCTATTGTTTGAGATAAAATAGTTTGTATATCCAACAAATTGGTTATTTGATACAATTTCCTCAAAATTAGCATTATATGGCTGAATTGAGAATATATTATATTTTTCAGATTTAAGATTGGTTTTCTTTGAGTTATGAGGGTGGTAGTATTTATTAAGGCTATCAAAAATTATCACATTGATTTTGTTTTGTAGTAGATAGATTTTGCCCTGTGTGAAGTTGGCTTTGTACAATATACTATCATTCCATTGACCTAAGTTTTTTTCATAACGAAGATTTGCATTTTGAGAATTAGATACAAAACAAAGGACTATAAGTAACAAATATAATATCGTATTTTTTCGCATAAAATCATATATCCAATTAAAACCCACGCAAAGTTACACAAAAATTTTATATTGGCAAAAATTGTAGGAAATTAATATTATAAAAATTTTGTAAAAGTATAAAAAAAATGTATCTTTGCACCTTGAATTGTAGTATTTAATAACATTAAGAAATTGAAGAGATATTTTTTTATAATAATAGGACTGTTGTTTGCTTTTTTTTCTCATAGTCAAACGATTAAAGGTATTATAACAGACGCCAATGGGGTTGCAATTGAGAGTGTTAGTATTGGTACTTTGAATTTGTCTAAACCTATTGGCACAATTAGTGATATACATGGGGCTTATTCTTTGAAACTTAAAGCAAAAACAAAGTATAGAGTTCGTTATTCTTGTGTTGGTTATGCAGATATAGATACAACATTGATTCTTTCTGCAAATGAAACTCGCACAATCAATATTAAAATGAAAAAATCTTCAACTAATTTGGAAACGGTGGAGATTACTGGAGATAAAAGTAGGGAAGAGGGTATAACAAGAATAAACCCAGAAACAGCAAAGACAAGCGTAGGAGTCAATCAAGGGGTTGAAAATACGATTAAGGCACAAGAAGGAGTTTCATCTAATAATGAATTGAGTAGTCAGTATAGTGTGCGAGGAGGTAACTTTGATGAGAATTTGGTTTATGTAAATGATATTGAAATTTTTAGACCGTTACTGATTCGCAACGGACAACAAGAAGGACTCTCGTTTATAAATACCGACATGATAAGTGATATTAAGTTTTCTTCGGGAGGCTTTGATGCTAAATATGGAGATAAAATGTCGAGTGTGTTAGATATAAAATATCGTAAGCCACAAGAATTTAGCGGCTCTGCAAGTATATCACTTCTTGGAGCATCTGCACATATTGAAGGTTTGATTGGCAAAAGTTTTACTTATCAAATAGGATATAGAAACAAAAGTACGCGTTATCTTTTGAATTCTTTGGAAACTGAGGGTGAATATAATTCTACATTTAACGACTTGCAAGCCTATCTTACTTATGATATTAGCGACAAATTGGAGGTTGCTTTTCTTGGAAACATATCTGACAACCAATATAACTTTATCCCTCAAACGCGAGAAACACAATTTGGGAGTATATACACTTCTATGAATCTTAAAGTATATTTTGATGGGCAGGAAGTTGATAGATTTACATCTCTTTTTGGTGCTTTGGCTTTGAATTACAGACCAAATAAGGATATTGTATTAAAATTGATAACATCTGCGTTCAATACAAATGAAAAAGAGACATATGATATTCAAGGTCAGTACTGGCTGTATGAGACGGGGGGACTTGGTAGTGAGGAAGAGTTTGATAGAGGAATTGGCACTTATTTGGAACATGCTCGTAACAGATTGCACGCTAACATATACAATATAGAACACAAAGGTTACAAATACTATGGCAACGGATTCTTATCTTGGGGAACAAAATTGCAGACAGAAAAGATTTATGATAAGATTCGTGAGTGGAAAATGGTAGATAGTGCAGATTATACTATACCATCAAACCCTGATGTTATAGGTGGTTACGACCCGATAACACCTCCGATGTTACAAAACTATTATAATTCTAATCATGAATTATTCTCTATGCGAATAACTGCTTTTGTTGGGCGACAATTCAATTGGGATAGAGATTATGGCACATATTACTTTAATATAGGAGCAAGAGGACAATATTGGGACTATAATAGTGAGTTTTTTGCTTCTCCTCGTGCGTCGGTATCATTGAAACCTAATATTAAAAAGGATATTCTATTTCGTTTTGCGACAGGAATTTATGCTCAATCACCATTTTACCGTGAGTTTAGAGATGAACAAGGAAATTTGAACGAGGATATAAAATCTCAGAAATCTTTACATTTTGTCCTATCAAGTGATTGGAATTTTAAGATGATGGATAGGAATTTCAAATTCATAACTGCTGCTTATTATAAGTATCTTTGGGACTTGATTCCTTATAGAATAGATAATGTACGTTTGCGTTATTCGGCTAAAAACAATGCAGTCGGCTATGCAACGGGAATAGATATGAAACTTTTCGGAGAATTTATCAAAGGAATAGACTCTTGGCTAACACTTTCTTTAATGCAGACTAAGCAAAAGATAGATGGCGATAATCAAGGCTATATTCCTCGACCTACAGACCAATTATGTAACGTTAGTGTGTCTTTTCAAGATTATTTGCCTAATATGCCATGGATGCGAGTATATTTAAATTTGAATTATGGTTCAGGTTATCCTTATTATCCACCTAATTCAAATATTCATTTCCGTTATCCTCGCTATCTTAGAGCAGATATGGCTTTTACGTTCAGATTAAAAGACGAAGAGAGCAGTTGGGCAAAAAACAATTTTATGAAACATTTCAAAAACATTTGGCTTAATTTGGAGTGGTTGAATGTATTTAATAATAAAAACGTAATTTCTTATACCTACGTACAGGATTATGCTGGAGTTTCTTTTGCTGTACCAGATTATTTGACACCTTCGCGTTTGAATGCAAGACTTACATTTGAGTTTTAGTTAATGAATATGAATATACCAAATTTTGATAGTATAAAAATAAAAGATTATGTTCCTCAAAAGAGGGCGTTACAAAATAGTATTCCTGTCTATTTGTTTGAAAATAAGGATATGGAAGTTATTTTTATGAAGATAGTTTTCCCTAACGCAGGAACCATCAATCAGGACAAGTTTTTTGTTGCTTCTTTGACTAAAACACAACTAAATGCAGACACTAAAGATTATACTGCACTTGCATTGTCGGACGCAATAGACTATTATGGACTGAATTTTTCGGCATCAACTTCCAATGAACGTACAATATTGAATTTTTCATTTCTAAAGCAATATCAAAGTGAAGTATTGAAGTTGATAGAGCAGATGGTATTATATCCGTTATTTAAACAAGACAAATTAGATATAACTATAAATAATTCTAAACAAGAGTTTTTAGCCAAATGTCAGCAAACCTCATTTTTGGCTCACAGAGAGTTTATGGCAAATCTATTTGGGAAAGAAAACCCTTATGGAAGATATGCTTCGCTTTCAGATTATGACATGGTCAATAATGAAGACATAAGATTGTTTTATCAAAAACGTTATTCCTTTAATCAATGCTATTTTATTTTGGCAGGAAACACAGACGAGGCTTTTGTAAATGAATTGAATGAGGTATTTGGAAAAAATAATTGGAACTCTAATTTGGCAGATATTTCAACAAGGCAAATAGCAATTGATAAGAATTACGATTGTAAGACTATAATAACTCCTTTAGATTCGGCTGTTCAATCCTCTATTTGTATGGGCAAAATGTTTCCCTCTATACAAGACGAAGATTATATACCTTTAACTGCACTTAACTGCTTATTAGGTGGGTATTTCAATTCGCGTTTGATGAGTAACATAAGGGAAGACAAAGGTTATACTTATGGAATAGATAGTTTTATTGCTCCTTACAGTTATGGAAGTGTGTTTATGATAGTTACGGACGTTACAGCAGATAAAGATATGGCAACTTTGGAAGAAATTTACAAAGAAATGCAAATTCTCCAAACAAAAAGTGTCTTTAAAGAGGAATTGGATACTGTCAAACACTATATGATGGGGGAGATGCTCAGAGCAAATGACGGTGTAAGTGAAATTGCAGACAATTATGATATGTTTGTGCGTTTCAATTTGCCTTTGGATTATAACAGTAGGTCAATGGAAATTGTAAAAAGCATAACGGCAGACGATATTACGAATTTGGCAAATAAGTATTTACAACAAGATAGTTTTCTTGTTTCCATTAGTAAGAATGTGAAGTAAAAATTATTGATTATGAAAAAGATATTTTTTGTTATATTGTGTGTTATGGCGTATGTTTTTGCTACTGCACAATGTACAACAGTAAATGAAGACGGAAGCGTTACAATTAGTTTTGGCAATATCTCAAATGCTACTATTGAAAGACAAGATAATGGTAATTGGGTTGAGATTGGCAATTTGCACAATGGTACCTATACAGATGAAGATGTAGATGCAAGTAACGATATTATAATATATCGTATTCCTACTAGTAGTCAAAAGCAATTGTTTGCTACTGTTAATTGCAAGGCTGAGGTTAAAAGTGATGACAACACAAAAATAGAAATTATTTGGCATACAGTTTATGTAGGAAGTAGTATTCCGACGGATTTGGTGGGTTACAAAGTTTATAGAAAGTTATCTACAGATGATGATTTCAAGTATCTTGTAGAGGTTGTGCCTAATGAAAATACTTATATAGATGACAAGCAAGGTGTGTGTGCTATTCAATACAAAGTGGAGGCAATATTTCTGGATTGTTCCTCTTGGAGTAATGTTGCAAAGACGATAAAAGAAGATAATGACCCACCAGACCAAGTTACATTGTTACCTGTTGATGTGGATTTGAATTCTCAGCAGATTGTGTTGTCATGGAAAGAATCAATGGACGCAGATACTTGGGGTTATGCCTTATTGAAAGTCAATGATAGTGGAATAAAAGAAACTATACAGATGATTTATGACAAAAGCATTACTTCATATACTTGCACAAAGCAACAAGCAGATGTTAATCAAATAAATAATTTCAAAATCTTTGCTTTTGACTATTGCGAAAACTCCTCAATGCAATTTCCAGAGTTGAATGATGAGTATTATAATAATATTGTATTAAAAGGGGAGAGAGATGATTGTTCTGCTCCGTTACATTTGAGTTGGAATGCCCCAGACAATGTAAATCAAGGACATCAATACGAAATCTTTGCACGCCTACCGGGAGAGAGCCAGTATAATTCTGTTGCGATAGTATCTTCAAATTCTTATGATTACACAGTTCCAGTGGTACAAGGTGATATACAATTGTATGTTGAGTGTGGAGGCAAATCCAATGTTGTAACTATCAATACTCAAAACGCAGATACTTTAAAGTATATATATTTGGAAGGTGTTTCTGTCAAAGAGGATAATTTGCATACCGATATATATATATTCCTTGACGCCTCTCAAAAAGTTAAAGGTTATCAACTTTGGCGTAAAATAGATGATGGAGAATTTGAGAATATAAAAGATATTGCTTTTAGCGGACAATCCTACATTGTGCTAACAGACGAATTACCTTTAATGGCCAATGAACATATTTATACTTATTATGTTGCTGCTCCAGATGCTTGCGGAGGCAATTATACTTATTCTAATCAAATGACAACCATGCAATTATCTGTTGATGCGTCCAATACTTCTAAAATCAAATTGACTTGGAATCCTATAAAACCTGCAAATTGGAATGTTGCTTCATATGAAATCTATCGTTTTGCAGAGGGTGATTTTGCTAATGCTCAATACATCGGTAAAACGGTTAGTAATTCTTATACTGACAATGCAGAGCAAATGGTTTCAGCAACAGATAGGACTTATTATTATGTAAAAGCGACTTCCAACAATACTGCCAATACAGATATTAGAGCAAATGGAGTTAATTCGTCCAATGCTTATGCTAAATTTGAAAGTATTTTATTTGTTCCAAATGCATTTTCGCCAAAAGATGGACTTCACGCAGGACTGAGGACTTTTAAACCTACTTGCCACTTTGTTCGCTCGGGTACGTATTCGTTTAAAGTATTTAGTAGAGCAGGGCAAGTTTTATTTGAAACAAATAATACAGATGAAGGTTGGGACGGAAAGTATAAAGGTGAGTTTTGTCCTGTTGGCAATTATGTTTATAAGATTTCTTTTATAGATTCTGATGGCATAGAGCAGAACAAGGGTGGCATCTTCTTACTTTATGATTAAAGACATACAATATTACAATATTAGAAATAAGGACTTACACCACAATGTAAGCCCTTATTTTGTTTATAATGCAATTACACTATTCTACAACCAATTTCTGCGTTATATTGCCTACCTTAATATAATACACTCCACTTTCAATGTCTTTTATATCAATAGTTTTATACACGTTATTGTCTTTTATTTCTTTTACAATTTGTCCTAAACTATTAGTAATCTTTATTTCACCTTTGCCCTCAATCGTTACCTTGTCGTGTGCAGGGTTAGGATAAATAGATATTTCATTGGATTGATAGGTATCATTTAACCCCGAGCCACTATACTTGTAAAATATTTTTGTTGTAACAACACTATCGCAACCGTGTATCGTTTGTAGGGTATGAATATTAACAATATCTTCATAATCTGTACCTACTCCATTTATTTCTATTGTATCAAAAACAACAACAGTATCGTAAGTAGGATAAACAATAAGTGTTAAGTTTATAACATCACTATCTATAGTATCAGTGTATAGTCCTGCATCTGTTAGGTCTTTGTCGTTAAAATCATAGCTTTGATTGTCGCAAATTTCTATGGTTATATCTTGTATTATGCAAGTATCCACAATTTCTCCTAAATCTGCAAAAAAGTGATAGTCATAAACCGGATGTACATTTGTATTCTTATACTCCTCAATCTTACCACAAGGCACTTCAATTGTTATATTATCGGGCAAACTATTTAATAACGTATTATAGTTGAAATCTATATAAATATCAGGAATAATCGTAGGTTTGAATTTTATATATTTTAAATTTGAGCAATTGTAAACAAAAGCATTGCTTAATTGTGTTAGATTTTTTGGTAGAAAAATAGAATCTATGTTTGTATAAGCAACAGCATGCTGTTCTATTTTCGTTATATTATCGTGTAATACAATTTTACTCAACGAGTAGCACTTTGAGAATACATAGGATTCTATCTTTGTTATTCCCTGTGGTATAATTATTGTATTTTTCAAAGAAGAACAACCCGAAAATGCAGCATCTCCTAATAGCGTTAAGGAATTTGGAAGAATTACTTCGTCCAAAGATTCACATTGCCTAAAAGCATCTCTTCCAATACTTTGTAGATTGTTAGAAAAAAAGACTCTTGATACTGACGAAGATTCAAAAGCCTGCTCTCCTATTTTGGTAATACTATTAGCCAATTCCACGGTATCCACATTTTGCTTATAAAAAGCATTATGTGCTATTTCTGTTACTGTGTATGTTACAGAATTGTATAGAACAGTAGAAGGAATTATTATATTGCCACTATAAAAGTTCCCACTATTATAACCACCACTCCCTCCGTATGTAACGCTAACGGTTGAGTCGGAAGTAATTTTGTAATAAATTCCATTTACTTGAAAATCGTAAGCAAAAGTGTTAATGCTTACAAATGTAGCGATAATAATCGCAATGGTCTTAATTGAATTAATAATGTTTTTCATTTCTCATGTATTTTTATGGTTAATAACTTTATTATATTTTTTGTAACATTTCTCAATGCTAAATTTACAAAAAAACAAACGACACACAAGTTGTTGCACTCGTCTGTCGTTGTATCTATTTTGTTTATTACATTCTACTATTGCAGATAGAAAATCCCTCCCCCCTCCATATACTTGATAATGAGGTAGTTACAAAACTATTTTTGCTTTCTTTTAGGGATAAATTTATCATTTTTGCAATTTATTTTGTATTTAAAAACTCTAATTTTAAGTATTCACTTATTATTTTTTTTATCACACTGAAAAATAAAATTTCTTGCGTAAAAAATTTAATAATCACGCTGATTATTCCACTTTTCTCTAAATCATTGTTTTTCAGCACGATTTTTCATTTTGCAAAGATATGAAAAATTTTTGAATTTACAAAAAAAATTTGGAAAAAATATTTTGAAAATTGTTTTGTGATGTAACAACAATAATTTAGAAATTTACAGATAGACACACAAGCAAATAGTAAATAAAACTAACCTCTATTATTTATAGAATGGGTGGTATTTTTGTAGGGTTTGTTTCAAATCATCGGTTTTCAAATTGATATAAATCTCAGTAGAAGTGATACTTGCATGTCCCATCATCTCTTTTATTGCTATCAAACTTGCACCCGAACGAATCAATTCCGTTGCAAAACTATGTCTAAGTATATGCGGGTGGATTTTTTTCTGAATCCCTGTCTGCAAAGCCACTTCATTAAGCATTTTATTGATAAACTGCCTCGTCATTTTCGTACCTCTTTTGTGCGATAAGAAAACAAAATCTTTGTATTTTTGGCTTATAGGTCTTGTTGAGCGAAAAGTATCTATATATATACTTAAATCATTCAAAACTTTTGATGCAATAGGAATTAACCTCTCCTTATCGCCCTTACCTATTATATCAAGGTACTCTTCTTTGAAATTTATATTTTCCAATTTCAAGTTTATAAATTCACTAACTCTCAATCCCGTAGCATACAATAACTCAATAGTCAAATAGTTACGAAATCCAAAATATGTAGATATGTCCAAAGTGTCCATCATTGCAAAGATTTCGTTTTGTTCAAGTATATCGGGCAGTTTTTTGTCCATTTTGGGTGTAGTAATAAGCCCAGAAACGTCTTTTTCTATTGCATCAACAAAAATCAAATATTTGAAAAAAGCCCTCAAAGATTGAATTACTCGTGTTAAAGAACTTGCTCGCATAATTTTTTCTTCCCCCGAGCGTCCTTTGAATGCTATAACTATATCTAAAAACTCGTTGATATGTGGCAAAGTTATATCATTAGGTGGTAGGTTAGGATGGTTTTCATTCAAAAACTCTACAAACCGAGAGCAGTCCGTCAAATAAGCCAGTGTTGTATTATTGCTGACAGACCTTTCGACAGATAGAAAATATTTAAAATCTTCTAAATGTTTTGTGATTTGTGATATTTGATTTGTTTTTTTTGCCATAATTATTTGTTACCCAGCAACCTAAATTGAAAATAGTGTTTATCTATATTCTAACCTTTCCTATAATATTCATACGCGTTTGTATTTTGTTGGCATATCTATTTACATATTTAGATGGGTTATTTGGATTTCTTTGCAAAGGAGATGGCAAAA
>ONOZ01000100.1 GCA_900319595.1 uncultured Bacteroidales bacterium
GTTGCAATAGGAGATTTTGCAAGTATTGAGTTAGTTGGTTGTGAAATTGTAGAACCTATTAATGCTCAAATAATTGATAAGGAAGTTGAGGAAGATGGTTTCACATATGCAGGTAAATATGTTTGCGATGCAGATGGCAACGTTGCTAAAAAAGTTGTTATCACAAAACTATCTGGTCTTAATGATATAGCACAGAGTAGTATAAATATATATCCTAACCCAGCACACGACTTTGTAACAATAGAGGGTAAAGGAGAGGTAACTATTACTAATAGTGTAGGGCAAGTCGTAAAAGAAATAAAAGATAATAGCACTTATAGAACTCTTAATGTAAAAGACTTTGAAAGAGGAGTTTATTATATTAAGGTAGGCGATACAACTCAAAAATTGGTTGTAGAATAAGTAAATGAACTATATAGTAAAGGCAGGAGATATATTGCTTCTGCCTTTTTTGTTATATGACAAAACTATCTGATTACTTTATCATATCAAAGTCGGTGCAGTGTTGCAGGCATTCGAGGATTTTGATGCTATCAAAATAGGGCTGTTTCATAATTTTTTTGTATCTTTGCAGATGTTATGAAAAAGATATTTTTATTGTCGTTTGCTGTTTTACTTTTTTATAATCTTTCGGCACAAAATCTAATTAAAGGTAACCAAAGATTTGAAGAATATCTGCCATTATTAGAAAATAATAGAGTAGGAATTGTTTGCAATCATACGAGTATAATAAATAGAATACATTTAGTTGATACGCTTTTGACGTGTGGAGTAAATGTTCAAGCAATTTTCTCTCCCGAGCATGGATTTAAAGGTTCGGAGGAGGCAGGTAGGTTAATCAATGGAGTTAATTATTACAAAGATACAATAAAAATAATATCTCTTTATGGCAAAAACAAAAAACCAACAGATGAACAAATTGAAGATATTGATGTAATAATTTTTGATTTACAGGATGTGGGTTGTCGTTTTTATACATACATCAGTACGTTGGAATATGTGATGCAAGCCTGCAAGGAAAATAATAAAAAAATTATAGTATTAGATAGACCTAACCCTAATAACTTTGTTGCAGGACCTGTATTGAAAGATGATTGTAAAAGTTTCGTTGGGATGCAGAATATTCCTATATGTTATGGACTAACTATTGGGGAATATGCCTTTATGTTGCAAGGAGAATGCTTTGAAGATACATTACAACAATTAGATTTAACTGTTATAAAAATGCTGAACTATAATAGAGATAGCATTTACGTTCTTGATGTTTTCCCTTCGCCTAATTTACAAACAATGCAAGCGATTCGCAATTATCCTACCTTATGTTTATTTGAGGGAACTGTCATTTCTGTTGGACGAGGTACGAATATGCCATTTGAAATAGTAGGTTTTCCTAATAATCCTAATAAAACAATATCTTTTATACCCAAAGCAATTAAAGGAGTTGCAGAAAATCCACCATTTAAAGATAAGTTATGTTATGGACAGATGATAAATATTGATACAAATGAGATACTGTTAGACTATATTATTGATATATATAAGGAATATTCGCAGAAAGAGAAATTCTTTAATTCATTTTTTGATTTACTTGTAGGAGATAAGGTCATTAAGCAACAAATAATTGATGGCAGAAGTGCTGACGAAATAAAAAAATCTTGGCAAAAAGATTTAGATGCATATAAAGAAATTAGGAAGAAATATCTAATGTATTGAAATATAGTATAAAAAAAGAAAAATACAAAAAAATTGAGGCATTTGCCTATCAAAATAAAAAAATATACTATCTTCGCAACCGCTATATATGATTATGATGTATGAGATGTAGAGATTACTTGCGTTTATTGGTATTATTGACAATTATTAGCATAGGTAATTTGCTTAATGCACAGACGGAAGAAAATATATTGCAGACCTTGGAAGATATGGAGATAAGTGGAGAGGATGCCGAGCGGATATTAGAAGCCATAGAGCAGAGAAACAATAACCATATCAAATATTATAATATTAATGAAATGAACCGAGAAGATATGTTACTTCTCGGTTTGAGTAATTTTCAGATATTTTGCTTGGAAAACTATATATTGAGGACGGGACAATTATATTCTTTGAATGAATTGAGTTTTGTAAATGGTTTTGATTCAATTACAATTACTAAAATATCTCCCTATTTATATGTTGAACCAATAAAAAGAAAATATTCTTTACGAAGGGATAGTATATTTGCAAGAGCAAAGCACAGTGTGAGATTTCAATACGTACAAAATTTAAAAGATTCGTATGGTTTTACACGTACGGACGGCAAAGGTTATGAAGGAGATAATTTTTCTTCCTCCATTCGTTACAATATGAAATATTATGATCGTATGGAATTTTCTTTGATAGGCGAAAAGGACTATGGCGAGCCTCTTTATAGGACAAATAAAATTTATGGCTATGACCATTATTCCATGTCTTTAACTTTGCGAGATTTGACTAAACATTTGAAGCAGATAACGTTGGGAGATTTTCGTTTAAACATAGGGGAAGGTTTGGCAATGAAACAAAGTTTTTCTATGTCCTATCTATCTGCTGGTTATGGAACAAAACATTCCAATAATATTATATCTCCGTTTCGTTCTACTATGGAATATAACTTTAATAGAGGCATTGCCACTAAATTTGAATGGAAAAACTTTGAATTGACTACATTTGCATCTTATAATAAGATAGATTTCAATGGAAAAAGCATACAAGAGACAGGCTATCATAGAACGGAACGAGAAATTATGTGTAAAGACTCTAATTCGGTGATGTTAGCTGGTGGGACTTTGCAATATTATAATAAAGGATTCAATATAGGACTCACTGCGTTTGCGTACCATTATGCGGATTCTATTAAAAGAGGGACTCAAAACTATCAATGCTATAATTTTGAAGGGAAAGACAATAATATTATATCACTAAACACTTCTTATAGTTACAAAAATATTATTTTCTTTATGGAAATGGCTCGTAGTATGAATAACGTATTTAGTGAATTGTTAGGATTACAGATAGATTTCTCGTATAAAACTATTTTATCTATTGTGGCAAGGAACTATGATAAGAAGTATCAAAATTATTATGCAGATGCCTTGGGTTATCACTCTCACAATCAAAATGAAAGAGGCATTTATGTAGATTATTCTCATTATATCAATAAGCGGTTTTCATATTTTGCTGGTGTGGATGTGTATTATTTCCCTTTTATGTCTTATCGTGCTGATACATCTTCATATGGAGCAAAAGCAAAAGTGCAAATGGAATATAAATTGTCGGATAAACATATATTTAACGTTTATTTCCGATTTAACAGCCATCAATACAATGTAACCAAATCTCTTGGTCAGAAAGAACTGGAAGATGATATTGTTATGCAATGGCATATGAAATATAAATACTCTCATTCCCATTTTTTGACGTTTGCTAGCAAGGCAGGATACTCCCGCTCTTTTACATATGATTCGCATAATAATAATGGCTATTATATATATATGGAAATGATAGCCAAACCATTTAGACAAAAACTTAGTATAAATTTACGTTATACATATTTTCATACATCGGATTATGATAACCGTTTTTATATATATGAATATGCTCTGCCGTTATCTTATTCCTCAACCATGCTTTATAGGATAGGACA